>DOJA01000180.1:0-221 GCA_003511945.1 Phycisphaerales bacterium
GGCCCGCCCGGTTCTCATCGAGCGCCCGGCGCCGCTCCGCACACAGGGAGCGCCAGGCCCATCGCGGAACTCGTCGCCAAGTACGAGCGCGGCGAGCGGAGCGTCCCGCCCGAGAGCAAGCCCTGGGCGAAGATGGACGCGGGGGAGCGCGCGCGACTGATCGACTCCCAGCGCCTGGCCTATCTCGCGGATGTCGATGTGAACTGGTGCCCGGCGCTGGG
>DOJA01000180.1:297-5360 GCA_003511945.1 Phycisphaerales bacterium
GCGGAAGTGCCGGTGAACTGGTGCCCGGCGCTGGGCACCGTGCTGGCGAACGAGGAGGTCACCGCCGACGGACGCAGCGAGCGGGGCAACCACCCGGTGTTCAAGCGCCCGCTGCGCCAGTGGATGATGCGGATCACCTCGTACGCCGAGCGCCTGCTCGATGATCTGGTCCCGCTGGACTGGCCCGAGCCGATCAAGCTCATGCAGAGGAACTGGATCGGGCGCAGCGAGGGTGCGTGGATCGACTTTGACTGCGCCAAGCGCCGGCTCCGCGTCTTCACCACGCGCCCCGACACCCTGGGCGGGGCCACCTACATGGTCCTCGCCCCCGAGCACCCGCTGGTCGACGACCTGACTCCCGACAAGTGGGGCGCGTCGATCCCTCCCGTGTGGAGGGGCGTGTTCCCGGGGGCGGACGATCTCCGCGCCCGCGGCGCGTCGCCGCGGGAGACGGTGAACGCTTACCGAGCCCACGCTCAGTCGCGCAGCGACCGCGAGCGCCAGGCGGGCGACAAGGCCAAGACCGGGGTGTTCATCGGCGCCTACGCGATCAACCCGGTGAACGGCGCGCGGATCCCGGTGTTCATCGCCGACTATGTGCTGACGGGCTACGGCACGGGCGCCATCATGGCCGTCCCCGCCCATGACACGCGCGACTTCGAGTTCGCGCGGGCGTTCGATCTGCCGATCCGAGATGTGGTCTACCCGCGCGTGGTGCTGGCGATGTCCCACTACGCCCGCCACGCGGCCTCGGACGAGCAGCGCGGCTCGCAGTGGGTGGCGGTGCTGGCCGACTTCCTCGCCCTGCTCACGACCAGCGCCGCCGGGCCGGAGGGCTTCGCTCACGCGCTGGCCAGCGTGCGCGACCGGCGCAGGGCGCAGCCCGACGCCCCTGGGGTGGCGTGCGAGATGACGCCCGAGGTCCTTGCGCAGATCCCGGGCGGTCTGGGCGAACGCCGTGGCGTGACCCGCGGCTCGTGGATCGAGACCCTCGAGTCCATGGGGTTCGATTCGTTCGACGACTTCCGGCGGTGCTTCGACGACGGGGCCTTCTACGCCCGCTGCGGCGCGGCGTTCACCGCAGAGGGCGTCGCGGTGAACTGCGAGCCCATCCTGGGGCTGCCGACCGACCTCGCCAGGCGCCGGATGGGCGAGTGGCTGCACGCGCAGGGGCGCGGGCGCCCCGCGGTGCAGTACAAGCTGCGTGACTGGCTCTTCAGCCGCCAGCGATATTGGGGCGAGCCGTTCCCGATCGTCTACCGCGAGGACGACGAGCACGGGGCGTTCCCGATCGCGCTGCCCGAGTCCGAACTCCCCCTGACGCTGCCCGACATGGACGACTTCCGCCCGGTCGCGGGGGACGATCCCACCGCCGCCCCGCGCCCGCCCCTGGGGCGCGCGGCGGACTGGGCGCGGGTCACGCTCGACCTGGGCGACGGTCCCAGGCCCTACCGGCGCGAACTGAACACCATGCCCCAGTGGGCGGGGTCGTGCTGGTACTACCTGCGCTATCTCGATCCGGAGAACAGCGCGCAGTTCGTATCGCCCGAGGCGGAGCGGTACTGGATGCGCCCCGGAGAGGACGGCCAGTCTACCCCCGGGTCGGGCGGCGTGGACCTGTATGTGGGCGGCGCGGAGCACGCGGTGCTGCACCTGCTCTACGCGCGGTTCTGGCACAAGGTGCTCTTTGACCTGGGTCATGTGAGCACGGTCGAGCCCTTCCACAAGCTGTTCAACCAGGGCTACATCCAGGCGCCCGCGTTCACCGACGAGCGCGGCGTGTATGTCGAGGCGACGCAGGTCGTCGAGCAGCCCGCGGGGAGCGGCCGGTTCGTGTTCGATGGGCGGCCCGTCCAGCGCGAGTTCGGCAAGATGGGCAAGTCCCTCAAGAATGTCGTCACGCCCGACGATGTGTGCGAGGAGTACGGCGCCGACACGATGCGCCTGTACGAGATGGCCATGGGCCCCCTCGAGCAGAGCAAGCCCTGGAACCCGCGCGACATCGTGGGCGCGTTCCGCTTCCTGCAGCGCGTGTGGCGCTCGATGATCGATGAAGAATCGGGAGCGCCCCGCGTCTCCGATGCCCCGCTGGACACGGAGTCCGAGCGCCTGCTCCACCGGACGATCGAAGGGGTGCGGCGCGACATCGAGGGGCTGTCGTTCAACACCGCCATCTCCAAGCTGATCGAGCTGAACAACCACTTTGTCAAGGCGTACGCCGAGGCGCTGTTGCCGCGGGCCGGCGCCGAGGCGATGGTCCTGATGGTCGCGCCCTTCACGCCTCACTTCGCGGAGGAGCTGTGGTCGCGTCTGGGGCGTGCGGGGTCGGTGGTCCGCCAGCCGTTCCCGCGGGCCGACCCGGCGCTCCTGGCGGAGGAGCGCGTCGAGATCCCGGTGCAGGTGCAGGGGAAGGTGCGCGGGCGGATCGTGGTGCCCGCGGGGGCGAGCGCCGCTCAGGTGGAGGCCGCGGCGCTGGCGGATGAAAAGGTGGCCGCGTTCCTCGCGGGCAAGCCGGTGCGCAAGGTCATCGTGGTGCCCGGGAAGATGGTGAACATCGTCGCGGGCTGAGCGGATGGGTTCAGGGGCGCTCGATCGCGCGGCGCTGGAGGAACTCGCGCTCGGCTTCGATCTCGCGCGTCAGGTCCGCGATCTGCTGGCGGAGCTGGTTGACCGCTTCGAGCTCCTGCTGGGATTGCGCCTGCATCCGAGCGCGTTGGGCCGGGGTGACGCCGTCCCGCTGGAGCAGCATCCGCAGCCGGTTGGCGTTCAGCGTGCGCCGCTCCATCTCCTGCTCGATCGCGGTGAGCAGTTGCCTGCGCGGGTTGCCCGCGGCTTCCTGCTCTCCGACAACCATGGGCCGCAGCCCGGGCGCCCCGCCGCGCTGGATCACCCGCGCCAGCCCGAGGGCTTCGCTGGGGCGCGACATGGCGACGCGATCGCCCGCGTTGAACCACTCCGTCAGCGCGGCTTCGTTCGCGCCCGGGGCGTCCCCCGCGAGCCGGAGGCGGGCCCGGTCCATTCGAGTCGCGCGAGCGGGTCGGGCTGCTTCGCCCAGCCCGCCCCCGGGAGCGCCGGTGGTCAGACCGTCGTCGCCGGCGGCCCCGCCCAGGCGCTCCAGCCGGACCTGCCAGGCCGCTTCGAGCGCATCGAGCCCGATCTGCTGCGCGCGGTCAAAGTCCGGGCGGAGCAGGGCATCGAACGAGCCCAGGGGCACATCGATGGTCAGCTGCTCCACGCCGTCGCCCGGGCCTTCCGGCTCGGTGCGCCGCTGAACGGTGATGGTCACAACCTCGCCCGGGTCGCGGGAGCAGACCATCCGCCGCGTCGCGCTGGTGAAGTCGATCGAGCCGCTGATGGGAACACCGTCGATATCAAGGATGACATCGCCCGGGACGAGCAGGCCCGCGTCACCCGCAGGGAAACCCTTGTGAACTTGTTGGATCAGCACTTCGGGTCCGTTGGGCTGGCGCTGCGCGAAGGAAATGCCGATCGCTCCGCGCGAGGACTCGAAGAACAGCCGGCGCAGCGCCGAGAGCACCCGCGCCCGCGCCTCCGGCGAAGCGCCCTCTCTTGAAACCTCCTGGACCAGCCGCCGCTCAATCTCCGGCCATTGCGACGCCGACCCGCCCGCGCGGAGCGCCCCCAACGCGCTGTGCAGGGCCTCGGACGCCTCCTCCCGGTCCGCGAATGACTCGGCGCCCAGCCGTTGGACGCTCGACGCCACATCCAGCGCGGGCGCGGCGGCCTCCGACGGGTTGGGCCGCGCGGCGGCAGCGCCGGCGATCGCCAGGAGAGCCGCGGCTCCGATCGTGCTCCGCACCACCGTCGTCATGCCATCTCCTACCGGCTCGCCCCGCTTGCGCGGCGTCTGAAGAACCCGCTCACGCCACCAGGCGGGCGATCCGCTCGCCATGAGACTGTAGCCACCGGACCTTCCGCTGGACCATCCGCAGGATCGGCGGGGCGTCGAACCGTCCGAACCGCCCGGTGGCCGCGATGGGCAGGGCCGCCTCCGCGATGATCGCCTCGATCATCAGCCACGGCATCGCCCGCAGTTCATCCTGGCTGATGAGCGCCAGGGCCACCGAGTCGTACCCGCGGCAGAACCGCTTCAGACGCCCCTCGTCGGGCTCGGCGGTCCATTCGTCGGGATCGCCTCCTGTTCGGGTGATGCTGAACTGCAGCGCCCCGTTGGCGACATCCACCCCCCGCGGCAGCACCCGGGCGGTGTCGTAGTCGATCACCGCGACGATCTTTGAACCCCGGAAGAGCATGTTGCCGGGGTGCCAGTCGCCGTGGGCGATCTGGCGGGGCCAGGCGGCGAACCCCGCGTCCTCGACACGGTTCCCCGCCTGGATGTAGGCGTCGCGGAGGAAGTCCGAGATCTCGACCAGCGAACCATCGTTCAGCCGGTGCGGGATGAACGCCAGGTTGGGGGGCACGAACGATGCGCGGTGGTAGGAGGTCCCCGGGGGCTCCCAGTCGGGCTTTTCCTCCGCGAGGATCTTGTGGAAGAGCGCCAGCCCCTGGCCCGCTTCGTAGGTCGCGTGCAGGGACATGTCGTAGGGCTCGCCCCGGACATACTCGAACAACTCGTAGATCCGCCCCCCCAGGTTCAGCATCGACAGGGGGGGGTCGGTGTTCCGGACCAGCGCGATCCGGGGCAGCGGGTACCCGGCCTTGGCGAGTTTTCGCTGGACCTGGTGGGTGAAGGCCACCTTGACGGGGTCGTCGCGCCCGTGCGCGCGCCGTTTGAGGATGAACGCGCCCTTCTCGCTCTTGATGAGCAGTTTGGGCGAGTGGCGCGAGCCGCGCCGGAACTCGCGCACCGCGGAGATGACCCCGAGGTCGTAGTTCGACAGCACGATCGCGGCTTCCGAGAGGTCGAAGGTCGTGTGGCCCAGCGAGGGGTCCGGGTCGTGGAGCGTGCTGGGGCGGTCGGCGTAGGAGGCGCTCAGGTCCGAGGAGCGGAAGTGCGAGAGGGCCGACGAAGGCAGCGCGGGGGAGGGGTCATCGGCGCCGGGCGGGCTCGCCCGCGGGGCGGAGGCCGAGGCGGGGGCGCT
>DOJA01000055.1:0-386 GCA_003511945.1 Phycisphaerales bacterium
GGCCTCCGTGCCGACCGGATCATGCCACACCGCTAACGATCGCGCTGCCCAACGAGCGCCAACCGAGCGCGAGTTTCAGCGGGGAGGCGTATGACTGATCGCCGGTGGCGCCGCCGCGCCCCCCTGCTCGACGAGACGGCGCCCCNNGAGCGCACCGGCCGCCCGGGGCGAGGCGGGCCGGCGCATATCAATGGCGATTGACCCCACGGGGATAGCGGGAAGGGGATGTTCGGGATGGCGGCCTTGTCCGGGGATTCGGAGTCCAGACTCGCGTAAGCGCCGGAAGGACGGTGTGTTACGAACCGGGTCGATGTTGCGCTACGACAACGGTATCGCGTGCCGGACTCCGCGGGATCTGGCGTGGCTGGACCCCAACAGGGGTCCAT
>DOJA01000055.1:519-7749 GCA_003511945.1 Phycisphaerales bacterium
AACAGGGGTCCAGCCGATTGAAGTGTCGCTCAGCTGACCGCCCAGGAGACTGCGGGAGCGCTCGCCGTGCCAGTCGGTGCCGCGAGTCGGGTGGGCGAGACACTCACACGAGTCTGGCCGCAGATTCCGAACGGACTACCCGAGATACTCTCACCCAGGTGCCGGCTCTGTCAGCGCAGCTCTCTACGAGTACTGTGATTGCTCGCTTGAGGATGGCCTATGCCAGAAGGACGCGGCACACAGCCAACCTCTGCCGCGGTATCGATACGCTGGTCGACCGGCTCCACGCGGTCGGCCATGTCGTACGCCCAGCGGCCACGGGACCCGTCCGCATTCACTGCGTCCCGCCAGCGGTGGGCGCCCTGCCGTTCCACCTCGCGAAGAGGGCCGTAGCTCTTCACTTCCAGAATCAGGTTCACCTCGTCCCCGCGCTCTGAAGCAACGGGGACGATGAAGTCCGGGAGACAGGCGCGGGGCCGTCCGTTGTGCGGATAGCGAGACGGGCGAGCCGTGAGAAGGGTTCCCGTCTCCGCGTCGTCGTGCCGAGCGATCGGAAGCGCGCGGTTGTACTACTTTCTTACCTGGTGGGGCGCGCTCCAGCCGTCGCCCGCGCCGCGGACGCGCACCTCCACCACATCGAACGCCGCGCCGTGCGAGATCTCGGCGTGGTACATCGTTCCCGAACGGGAGATGATCTTGTTGCATCGGACCCATCGGCGTTGCTCGGGCACCGGGTGGTTCGGGAGCCTGCTCTCGCAATCGGCGGTTTCATCGGATCCGGAGGACTTGAAATGGGCGCCGGTGATGATGACTTCGTCGCGGAGGTTGGGATCGCCCGGGCCGGTGTAGTAGGCGTCTTCGATCACGGCCTCGGTGCCGCGGATTCGTTGTCCGTCGCTGTCGCGAGCATCGGCGGGATGGTGTTCGCCGCTTGGAGCGGATCGCTGACCCGACGCACCATCGCGACAGCGGGTGCATTGACAGGCAGCCAGACAAACCGCCGCGGCGAGCCCAACCAGCAAGATGATGCTGCGGCGCCAACAACTCGGCGACCGGCGGGGGTGCAAGGAGTCCATTCGGGCGACCTCGGAGGAAAGCGCGAAATCGACGCCGCGGCTATTCCGCGGCGGAAGAGGCAGCGGCGGTCAGCGCGGCATCGATCGCTGCAGCGTTGTTCCCCATGTTCGTCATCGCTGCCGAGACGCTCTGGTCGCTCTCGGCGAGCGTGAGGGGGTACACCGCCTGAGCATCGGGGGTTTCGCCCGACTGAGCGGCGTGACGGCGGACGGCCTCGGCCTCGCGGAGCGCGCCCCAATCCGCCTCGCTGCGGGCGTGGACGGCGAGGGGGATCATCGGGCCAGTCGCGCCAGCTGCCCTGATGTTTCGAAGGGCGGCGCACTGGCCTGAGGTGCACCCAGCAGTCGCGGCCTCGAACAGGTCGTCGAGCAGTCGTTCGCGGACAGCGTTGGCCGCCGCTAGTTGTTGGCTCGCCGCCGATCTCGCGCTGACCTCCTGCTCGGACCCTAGCCCGGCCCGGATTCGCCGCGTCAGCGGCCGCTCGTTCGCGGCGTGGGCGGCGCAAGCCTCATCGGCGGCCGCGAGAGCAGCGCCGTTCTCCTGGAGGAACTCTCCAGCGTTCGCGGCCACCGTCCCCGCCGACTGCGCCGAAGCACCGACGGCGGCAAGAGCTTCCGGCGTCAGTCCCACTCGGCGCAATGCGGAATGGATGGCGCGAGCATTCATGACGAATGACTGGGATTGAGCCTGCGCCGTGCGCGACCCCGGGCCGGAGACGGTCATCCAGGTGAAGGCGCTAAGCCCCGTGATGAGGATCGTGAGCAGCAAGGCCACGCTCGTCCGCTTCTGACGCTGGCTCATGGCTGAAGCCTCCGAGTGTTCGCGTTGTATGACATACGGGCGTACGCAGGGCCGACGCGGCAGTGTTAGGGGCGCTGCGAAGAGCATGTGCCGGGGCGCGCCCCGTGTCAATAGGGATTTCCAATCTTTACATCCAGGCGTCCGGTGAAGAGGTGCGGACGCGAACTTCCTGGAACGGATTCGCGGCCGTCCAGAACTACTTGTATCGAACCAATGCCCCACCGCGAAGTATGGAGGTCAAGCGGTTCACTGGCGACCATGCGCTGGGATTGCGCGGAATGGATGTCAGTGATCTGGCTCATCTCTATTTTTCTGATTTCACAAGGAACAGACTTGCACTGGCGCTGAGAACCGACAGAATTTCAAGCGACTGTGACCGAACCTGAGTTCTCACTTGCCGGAGTGGCCAGGTCGTGTCGCCGCCGCGGCCAGATCGGGTGTCGCATCTTCCAAAATTGGAGACTGGGCAATGAAGCGGATCTCGCATGTGTGCGGTCGATTCGGCTTGCTTATGGTCGTCTGCGCCGCGACCGTGTCAGCGGCGCCCGTGCTCAATTACGACGGTCCGCTCGTCGGCGATTCTCTCATCACGGGCGCCGGCGCGGTTACCCAGGACGCCAAGCCCCGCCCAATCCAGCGCGGGACGGGACTTGACGGCGGTGCTCGGGCGGCCTCCGCCTTTGGTTGGGCGTTCGCGGGCAACGCGTTCGTCTCGGGCGTGGGCGTGTCTCGCGGGGTCGGGGGCGTCGATCTCGCCGCCGGGACCTACTCGCCCTTCGCGGTGGACCTCTCGCTCCCGGCGCCGGGCTTCCGGTGGACGGTGGGGCGGACTTACAACACGCGGCAGGCCGCGAGTTCCGGCGGGTCCCCGGTGCAGCACGACAGCAACGGCTACCAGGGCCGGAACTGGTTCCAGGCGTCGCAGCCGGAGGTGTCGTTCGTCGACGGCTCCAGCGACGCTGAAGACCTTGTGATCATCGTGTACGGCGCGGACCGGATGCTGGAGTTCAAGCGGGTCGACGGGTCGAGCAGTGTGTACCGGGGCATCAACGGCGCCGCCGGGTATGTCGACGAGATCCCGGCCGGGAGCGGCGAGCCGCAGCTGTTCGTGTACTACGACCAGCACGGGACCAAGTCGACCTTCTTCGGCGACAACGGGTCACCCTACGAGGCCGGCGACTGGAAGTTGTGGAAGACAGAGGACCCCGCGGGGAACACCGCGTATGTCGGCCACCAGACGACTGCATCGACGGCGGTCTCGAGCGGGTTCAATGCCGACGGCTCGGTGCTGCTGGCCTACGACACGGCCGGGCGCAAGTACAGCTACGCCTACACGACGATCGACGGCGACTCTCGGCTGACGCAGGTCAAGGCCGAGTGGCACAACGGCGCGGCGTGGGTCGAGGTGGGCAAGGTCGAATACGCTTACTACTCGACCGGCGACGACACCTACGGCGACGCCGGCTGCCTCAAGCTCGTGACCGTGACCACGCCGCTGACGGATTCGGGCGTGAACTCGGTGGCGAAGACCTACTACCGTTATTGGAAGGGGGCGTACAACGCTTCGACCAACCCAGGCTACCCCTACGGCGTGCAGTATGTAGTCGAGGCAGAGGGGTACCGGCGGGCCGACTGGGCGGGGGACTCGACCTTCGACAATGACCCGCTGACGATGAACGAGTCGGCGCTGAAGCCGTACGCCACGATGTACTTCGAGTACGACTCGTCGCGGCGGGTGAACGAGACCTGGTCGAACGGCCAGTGCGGGTGCTCCGGCGCTCCCAACGGGGTGACCACCATCGCCTACTCCGACAACGGCAGCTTCAGCGACGACCCCGACGGCTACGACACGGCCTGGAAGAGCCGCGCGGTCGTGGGGAGGCCCGACGGTTCCTTCCTGACGCAGTACTTCGACGAGGCGGGGCAGCCGCTCTCGCGGGTGATCTCCTCCGGTGACCCCGGCTCGGCTCCAGGGACCATCTGGGCGACGCAAGTGACGCGGAACGCCAGCGGCGTGGTGACCTCCATGAAGTCTCCGGCGAAGACCGCGACATACACCCACAGCTCAGGGGCCTTCACGGACAACAGCGACGGGCTCGTCACGCCCTTCTCGGTCTCGCCCGGGGACACGGACCTCGCGGGCTTCGAGACCGAGCGGAAGGCGGACACGGGGTCGGCGGTCAACCTCAGGACGCGCGAGTACACCAGCGCGACACTGACGGTCGACAGCCAGACCCTCAAGCGCCCGCTGACCAGCTGGACCCGGGATTACGAGACGGATGTCACCTACCACCAGACCACGCTGTCGACGACCATGCACTCCGGCGCGGCGGCGCTGATGCCCAAGCGGATTGAGACGACCTGGCCGACCGTGACCACCGGGAAGAACGGCTCGAACGCCGCCGATGTCTCGCGGCGGTACCTGCGCAAGGACGGGACCCTGGCGTTCAGTGAGGCCGCGGACGGGGTCTTCACCTACACGCAGTACTCCAACGGCCAGCTCGTCAAGCGGATCGAGGACGCCCAGACGAACCACGGGAGCGACTTCGCCGCCGGCGACGATCCGAACACCCAGTTCGGCGTCACAGAGAACGCCAACGGCCTGCGCCGGGTCACCTCGTACACCTACGACAAGCAGGGGCGTCCCGATGAGACGACGCTGCCCGACGGGCGGGTGACGAAGCAGTACTACTCCAAGCTCGCCGACGGGCGGCTGGTGACGGTCTCGATCCCCAAGTATGTCTCGGGGTCGGGCACCTTCCACGGCCCGGCGTCGTACACCGTCCGCAACCTCGCCGGGCAGACCGAGGCCCAGGGGACGATCGCAATATCGGGCGGGACCACGACGACCGCCCTGACAGGATGGATCGACGAGGGCGACGCCGACCTGATCACCGCGCTCGACCACGGCTCTCTCGCGTCGCTCACCGTCAACCTATTCGACGCGACGGGAACGCGGCTCGAGGAGGCGCGGTCGTACTTCGACATCCCGGCCTCGGGGTTCGGGGCCGACGGCACGAACTTCGACGCGACGCTCTTCGGCTACGACAGCATGGGAAGGCGGTGGCGGACCAAGACGGCCGACGGCACGATCAGCCGCACGGTGTTCGACAAGATGGGGCGCGTCACCGAGTCGTGGGCTGGGCGGAACGACTTCTCCTTCACGGGCGGTGAGGGGAGCGGGCCGGACGACATGGTGAAGGTGCAGGCCACCGTCTACGACGCCAACTCCAATGTCACCTCGCGGACCCAGTTCGTGCAGGGGAGCACCACAGGGCAGCGGGTGACCACCTACGCCTACGACGACCGCAACCGCTTGATCACGGAATCCCGCCCGGCGGCGCCGCACGCGGCGTACGCCTACGACAACCTGGGCCGACGGACCGCGTCTGCGTCGTACTCATCCTTGGCATCGTTCGATCCGGCGACGGACACGCCGACAAGCGAGGCGGCCAACCGGCTCACGCTGAGCGAGACCTTCTACGACGAGCGCGGGCGGGTGTGGAAGGGCATCCGCCATGAGGTGATTCAGTCGAACGGTGCGCTGGGGTCGTCGCTGACCTCGCTGACATGGTTCGACTCCGAGGGGCGCGTCCTCAAGACCTCGGGCGCCCAGATCGCCAAGACCGACTACGACAGGGTCGGCCGGGCGGTGCGCCGGTACACGATCGCCAAGACCGACGACTCGGTCTACACCGATGCGGACGATGTGACCGGGGACCATGTCCTGACGCAGACGGTCACCATGTACGCCGGGGCGTCGGACAACGCCCTGGCCACCGTGACGATCGACCGCTTCCACGACGACGGCGTCTCCTCGGGCACGACCGGGGACCTCGACACCAACGCCGACGCCGACGACCTGCTGCTGACCGCCGCCAACATCAAGGGCCGGGCCCAGATCACGGCCATGTGGTACGACTCGCTCGACCGCGTCACCGACACCGTCGCCTACGGCACCTACAACGCCGCCAACTGGGACCGCGACGGGCTCTCCGTCCCGGCCCGTTCCGACACGGCCCTCGTGACGAGCGGGTCGTACGACGACGCCGGGCGCCGGAAGGACACCACCGACCCGCGCGCACAGGTTTCGCGCACGGAGTACGACGACGCCGGGCGCGTCATCACCACGATCTCCAACTATGTCAATGGGACCCCCAGCGGCCCCACAGGCGCCGACGATGTCTTCACCCGCTTCGTCTACACCGACGGCCACAAGACCAGGCACTGGCTCGACATCGACGGCGACAATGTCGAGGACGCCGGCGAGCAGGTGACGATCTACACCTTCGGCGTGACCAAGGGCGCCGGCTCCACCGACTCCACCGTGTCACGGGGCGACCTCCTCTTCAAGGTCCAGTACCCCGACTCCGCGGGCGGGTCCGATGTCGTGACCTTCGCCTACAACGCCCAGGGGCAGCAGATCGCCCGAACCGACCAGGCCGGGAACATCACCGTCACCGACATCGACACCGCCGGGCGCAAGACCAACGAGCGGGTCACGACCCTGGTGAGCGGCTTCGACGGCGAGGTCCGCCAGATCGTCTGGGCCTACGACTCCCTCGGACGCGTCAGCACCGTCGGCCAGACCGACTCCGCCGCCAGCGCCGGCGCCGGCGCCGTCCTCGACCAGGTGAAGTACACCTACGACGGCTGGGGTCAGGTGGCCACCTTCGAACAAGACCCGAACTCCGCTGTCGGCACGGGCTCGGACGACATGGAGCTCCGCTTCACCTACGCCCGGGCAACCCCCAGCGGCGGGTGGGAGACGCTCCGCCAGACCGACTGGAAGCTCTACCACGACGCGACCGAGCGGGCAGCCGTTTCGTACGAGTACCTCTCGACCGGGGGCCTCGCCGACGACTCGGTGAGCCGCGTCTCGCGGGTGAAGGTCGGCTCGACCGCGGTGGCGGAGTACGACTACCTCGGCGCGGGGATGGTGGTGGGGATCGACTACCCGCAGGTCGACATCATGTCGGAGCGGTTCAGCCCGACGCCCGGAACTTATCCCGACCTCGACCGCTTCAACCGGGTGATCAAGGACCGCTGGACGCGCGATCTCTCGACCGGCCGGGACATCTACTCGGTCGACCTCTCGTACGACCGCAACTCGAACATCACCTGGGCCGAGGACAACATCTACGCCGGGCGGGATGTGCTGTACACGATGGACGGGCTCGACCGCGTCGCCGACGCCGACGAGGGCACACGCAGCGGCGGGAGCATCGCTTCGCGCACGCGCCGCGAGCAGTGGACGCTCTCGCAGGCGGGCAACTGGGCCACGCGGATGCTCGACCTTGATGGCGACGGCGCGCACTCCGGAGCCGGTGAACTCAACGACTCGGGCACATT
>DOJA01000324.1:0-7565 GCA_003511945.1 Phycisphaerales bacterium
CCTTCCAAGGCGGGCGATTCACTCGCCCGGCGCTCTCCGCCATCTCGACTCGTCTGGACGCGGAGCGCGCAGACGAAGTTCCCTACGCCGCCATGGCGATGAGCTTGCCGACGATCTCGTTCGCCATCGCGTCCGGCGCGCTGTCGAGCATGAGCATCTGGCGCAACTCGGCCTGGGAGCGCTGGCGGGGGTCGACATCCTCCGACAGCAGGCGGTTGCCGTCGCCGTCGGCGAGGTAGACCGTCACCCGGTGCTCGTGCGCGGGCACGAACTCGAGCACCATGCCCTCGGCCTCGAAGCGGCAGACCCTGGCGCCGGTCTCGGCGTCGATCGCCTGCTCGACCAGCCCCTCGACCGCCTCGTTCAGCTCGCGGTTGGCGCTCTGGAGGATCTTCTCGACCGTCATCGTCGGGTCCAGCACATCCGCGAACATCTCCTTGGACGCCTTGAAGTCGCTCGCCGCGTTGCGGAGCAGCTTCTGGAGGTCGGGCGTCGAGATGGCGAACAGGCGCTGCGCCAGCATGGCCAGCGGGGCCGACGGGGGGTCGCCCGCGGGGGAGTCCAGGTGCAGCGAGCCGACATAGCACGCCACCGCGTGCAGCAGCGACACCGGATCCTTCTCGCGCACCGGCTCGGCGGGAGAATGGTGCAGACAGATCGGGCGCGCCAGCGTGGGCGGCAGTTTCCACATGCGGCACAGGGCGGCCGCCACATCCACATGCGTGAAGGGAAGCCCCTTGAACTCCGCCGCGTAGGCCTTCGTCGGGCCCTGCGCGCCGGCAACGACGCCCGGGTACTGCTCGCCCGCCAGTTCGCCCATCATCGGGATGCCCGCGTCGAGCATCAGCCCGACGATGAACGCCTCGCCCGACAGGCGACGATCGAACATCTCCGCGATGCGGAACGCCAGCCACGCGCGGAAGAGCGACTGCGTCCAGACCTGCTTGGTCGAGTTCTGATCCTCGTTGGCGGCGGCGGCCTGCGTCAGGTGGAACCCCAGCGCCATCGCCTTCAGCCGGTCGATCCCCAGCAGCACCATGGCCCGGTGCAGCTGGGTCACCGGCTGACGCTGCGCGTAGTACGCGCTGTTGGCGGTGCGCAGCAGGCGCCCGGTCAGCGCCGGGTCGGCGCCGATGGCGTCGGCGAAGTGCTTCAGCGACGCGTTGGGGTCGTTGACCAGCTGGATGACCTTGACCGCGACCTCGGGCAGCGTGGGGACCGAGGAGTCACCCATCCGCCGCGTGAGCGTCTCGTGCAGGGCCTCGACCTCGCGGGCCGACAGTTCGCTTCTTGCTTTGGGCACCCGGTTTCCCTCCCGGGCATCTGGATCGGCGCGATGGCGCGGGAAGTTCAGTGAGCCCTAGCCGGTTCGGGGGAAGTTTCACACGCCGGGCCAGACGCCTCGGACCGCCCGGTAAGATGCCCCCATGACGGAGCAGGCCCCCTCCCCTCGCCTCCCGGCGCCCCCGCCCGCACCTCGGGATGCCCCTGGCCCGGCGTCCCCCGGCGCTCGCCCGCATCACGAGTCGCGGGTCATCGCGATGATGAACCAGAAGGGGGGCGTCGGGAAGACCACCACCACGGTCAATCTGGCGGCGGCGATCGCCATGCAGGGGCGCTCGGTCCTGCTGGTCGACCTCGACCCTCAGGCGCACGCGACGCTTCACCTGGGCGTTGATCCCGGGGGCGGGGGCGGGGGCGGGGGCGTGGAACGGTCGGTCTACGACCTGCTGCACGACCCGGCGCTGGCTTTCGCTCACACGAACGAGCAACCGGCGCCGGGGGTGATGAGCGTCCGCGCGAACCTGTCGCTCGTGCCCGCTGTGACCGACCTGGCGGCGGCGGAGAGCGAACTGGCCGGAGCGCCCGATCGACAGACGCGCCTCCCCAGGGCGATCGAGGCGCTGCGGGCCCACTTCGAGTTCGTCCTGATCGACTGCCCACCCTCGCTCGGGCTGCTGACGCTCAATGCGCTGGCGGCGGCGAAGGAGGTCGTCGTGCCCATGCAGGCGCACTTCCTGGCGCTCCAGGGCGTGGGCAAGCTGCTCGAGACGGTGCGCCTCGTGGGCCAGGGGGTGAACCCGGCGCTGCGGGTCTCCGGGCTGGTGCTGTGCATGCACGAGGAGACGACGCGCCACGCGCGCGAGGTCGTCGCGGACATGGAGCGGTTCTTTCTGGACGCCGCCGGTCAGGATGTGCCCTGGCGCGGGGCGCGGGTGTACCGCCCGCCCGTGAGGCGGAACATCAAGCTGGCGGAGTGCCCCTCGTTCGGGCAGACCATTTTCGAGTACGCCCGCTGGTGCCCGGGGGCGCTGGACTACGAGGCGCTGGGCCGGGCCTTCGTGCAGGAGTGGGATGAATCGCTCGCGCGCCGCGCCCAGACGGACGCCAGGCCCGCGGACGCGAGAGTCGTGACGCGCCCCGCCAAGCCCGCCCCGGCCAAGGCGAGCGCGTGAAGCCGCCTGCCCCCCCCCGCGCCCCGCGCCGGGGCGCGCGCATCGCCTTTGCGTTCTTTGCGCTCCTGCTCGTCACCGCGACGCACTGGCCCCGCCTGACCGTGCCCGGCCCGGGGCCGCGCCCGGACCTGATGATCCATTTCGTGGCCTTCGGGGTGTGGACGGGGCTGCTGATCGCGAGCGGGTTCTTCGGGGCCGCGTTGTCCGGGCGGAATGTGCTGGTCAGCGCGGGGGTGGCTCTTGCGTACGCGGCGCTGGACGAGGCGACGCAGGGGCTGCCCGCCCTGGGGCGGACGGCGGCGCTGGACGACTGGCTTGCGAACGCGGCCGGGATCGTGGCCGCGACGGTGGGAGCGCTCGGGGCGCCGGGTCTGGCGCGCCTCGGGCGGGGGAGCGCCGACAGCCGATGACCGGGAGCGTGCCCCCCGCGTCCGGCGAGTCGTCCGACCGGTTCGTCCGTCATGCGCGGACCTTTGCGTCGATGACGCTGGTCAGCCGCGTGTTCGGGCTGGTGCGCGACGCGCTGCTGGCGCGGGCGCTGGGCGTGGGGGCGACGGGCACCGCGTTCAACTTCGCGTTCCAGATCCCCAACACCTTCCGGCGGCTGTTCGGCGAGGGGGCGCTCTCGGCGGCCTTCATCCCCGAGTACGCCCAGCAACTGAAGCACGACCCGGCGACGGCGGACCGGCTGGCGTCGCTCGTCGCGGGGGTGATGGTCGTCGGGCTGGGGGCGCTCACGCTGGTGCTGGAGGGGGCCATCCTGGTTGCCCTGGCGGTCCCCGTGGCGCGCGAGAGCGCGGGCGAGGCCCTGGTGCTCATGGCGGTGATGCTGCCGTTCATGCCCCTGGTGTGCCTGACGGCGGCGCTCGGGGGCGTGCTCCAGACCCACGGGCGCTTCGCGCCCCAGGCGGGGGCGCCGGTCATCCTGAACCTGTGCATGATCGGCGCCGTGCTGATCGGCGCCCACGCGCTGGCGTGGACGCCCGAGCGGACCGCGTTGCTCGTCGGCGCCTCGGTCGTGCTGGCAGGAGTCGCGCAGGTGCTGTGGTGCCTGCGCGACCTGCGCGGGCTGGTGCGCTGGACGCGGGTGGTGAGCGGCGCGTCCGGGCCGGCGCGACGGATGCTCAAGAAGATGGGCCCCGTGGTGATCGGGCTGGGCGCGCTGCAGCTGAGCACGCTGGCCGATTCGCTCATCGCGGGCTACCCGGTCTTCTTCGGGCCGGCGCTCCCGGGAGGGACGCCCTACCCCCTGGACGAGGGCGCGGGGGCGGCCCTGACCTACGCCCAGCGCCTGTACCAGTTCCCGCTGGGCGTGTTCGGGATCGCCCTGGCGACCGCCGCCTTCCCCCTGCTGGCGAAGCAGGCCGACGATCGGCCCGCCTTCGTGCGCACGCTGCGCCGGAGCGTGCGCCTGGCGGCCCTCATCGGCCTCCCGGCGACGCTCGGGCTGCTGGCCGTCGCGCCCGACGCGGTGCGGGTCGTCTACCTGGGCGGGCGGGTCGACAGCGCGGCGGCGGGGCGCATCGCGCAGTGCGTGCTCTGGTACACGCCCATGATCGGCGCCTACTCGGTCACTCATGTGCTCACCCGCGCGTTCTACGCCTCGGGGGAGACCGCCCTGCCCACCCGCGTGAGTCTGTCGTTCATCGGGGTGAACCTGGCGCTGAACCTCACGCTGATGTTCTTCTTCGCGGAGCGCGGGCTGGCGATGGCGTCGTCCATCGCGGCGCTGGGGCAGCTGGGCGTGCTGGCGTGGCTCGCGCACCGGCGCTTGGGGGGTGGGATGGAAGGGGTCTTCGACCGGCCGACGCTCCGCGGGCTCGGGGGCTCCGCCGTGTGCGCCGCGGCGATGCTGGCCATCGTCGCGGGCGCCATGGCGCTCTGGCCCCGGGGGCCGGAGCCCGGGTTCTGGGATTCCTTGCTTCGCTTGGCGGCGGCGTGCGCGCTGGGCGCAGGGGTCTGCGCCGGGCTGGCCCTGCTCTTGCTGAAGGACGAGGTGCGATGGCTCCTCGACCGCCAACAGCAAGCGAACGAACCGGCATCCCCCGGCTGAACTGGGCGATCCGCGCGGCCCTGGCCCCCCTGCTGGGCGCGGTCCTCTCGCTCGCGGGGTGTACGGGGGTGCAGTCCTTCGTGCAGGATGTGCGCGACCTGGGCCCGGCCTTCAGCGCCTGGGGCGAGGACGCCTTCGGATCCTCGGCCCCGGAATACTGAACGGGTCCCAGAATCCCCCTTTGCGTAGACTCCTGAGCCCCTTTCGCCGATGAACGCGGTGCGGGAGAGCGCAGCGCAACTTCCGCGCGAATCGAGTGAGTTCCGGCGCCCGAGGCCCCCCCGCGCGCCGCCAGATTGATCGGGAGACCCGATGCTCCACGCCGGCCAAGCCCGCATCCGCTCGTTCCGTGTGGTCCCGGACCTCCCTGAGCCGCTCCGTCCGTTGCTGGAGATCGCGCACAACCTGTGGTGGACCTGGCACCCCGAGGCGGTCGCCCTCTTCAAGCGCCTGGACCGGGACCTGTGGCAGGAGACCTACCACAACCCGGTCAAGATGCTGGGGATGTGCAAGCAGAGCGTGCTGGACCGGGCCGCGGAGGACCAGTCGTACCTGCACCTGCTCAACGGCGTCTACGCCCGGCTGCAGGACCATCTGAGGCGGTCGTCGTGGTTCCAGCGCCAGTTCCCCCAGCACGCGGCCCCCTCCGACCCCAGCGCGCGCCCGCTGCGGGTGGCCTACTTCTCCGCCGAGTTCGGGTTCACCGAGTGCTTCCAGATCTACTCCGGCGGCCTGGGCTGCCTCGCGGGCGACCACCTGAAGTCGGCCAGCGAACTGGGCGTCCCTCTTGTGGGCGTCGGGCTGCTCTACCGCTGCGGGTACTTCCACCAGTACCTCAACAGCGACGGGTGGCAGCAGGAGACCTACCCCGATCAGGACTTCCCCAACCAGCCCATCCGGCGCCTCATCGACCCCGAGACCGGCGAGCAGTACCGCGTGTCCGTCGACCTGCCCGGGCGGGCGGTGACCATCGGCGTGTGGCAGTGCACCGTCGGGCGGGTGAGGTGCTACCTCCTGGACACCAACTTCCCGGAGAACCGGCGGGAAGACCGCGACATCACCCGCACGCTCTACGGCGGGGACATCGAGACCCGCATCCAGCAGGAGATCGTCCTGGGGATCGGCGGGGTCCGCGCGCTCCAGAAGATCGGCGAGCCGGTCACGATCTACCACATCAACGAGGGCCACGCCGCGTTCCTGGCCCTGGAGCGGATCGCGCACCTGCGCGAGCAGCACGGCGGGCTCTTTGAGGATGCGCGCTGCGCCGCGGCCGCGGGGCACATCTTCACAACCCACACCCCGGTGCCCGCGGGCATCGATCGATTCTCGCCCGAGCTGGTCGAGCGGTACCTGGGCCACCTGGCCCCGCGCCTGGGGCTGGATACCGAGGGGCTGCTGGCGCTGGGGCGGGGCAATGTGTTCGATCGGCGCGAGTTCTTCTCCATGGCGGTGCTGGCGATCCGGACGGCGAACTACGCCAACGGGGTCAGCCGGCTGCACGGGCAGGTCAGCCGCCAGATGTGGCAGAGCATCTGGCCCGGCGTCCCCGAGCCGGAGGTGCCGATCGGTCATGTGACCAACGGGGTCCACCCGCGCTCGTGGGTCAGCCCCTCGCTGGCCAAACTCTTCGAGCGATATGTCAGCCCCGAGTGGCAGCACGACCCCAGCGACTTCGCGGCGTGGGACGCGGTGAACGACATCCCCGACGAGGAACTGTGGCGCACCCACACCCGCCAGCGTGAGAAGATGATCACCTGGGCCCGCCGGCGCATCCGCGCCCAGATGAAGCACCGCGGGCTCGGGCACGACCAGATCGAGCGGGCGGCGGCGGCGCTGGACCCCGACATCTTCACCATCGGCTTCGCGCGCCGCTTCGCCACCTACAAGCGCGGGACCCTGCTCATGCAGGACCCCGCACGCCTCCGCGCGATGTTCAACAACCCGGACCGCCCGGTGCAGCTGCTCATCGCGGGCAAGGCCCACCCCGCCGACGGCCCGGGCAAGGAGCTGATCCGCGACATCGTGAAGCTCGCCTCCGAGAGCGACCACCTGAACCGCATCGTGTTCCTCGAGGACTACGACATCGAGATCGGGCGCCGCCTGGTCCAGGGGTGCGATGTGTGGCTGAACACGCCGCGCCGGGGAATGGAGGCGTCGGGAACCAGCGGCATGAAGGCGGCCATGAACGGCTGCGTCAATGTGTCCATCCTCGACGGGTGGTACGACGAGGGGTACGACCCCGAGGTCGGCTTCGCGATCGGCAAGGGCGAGTCGTACGACGACCCGTCGGTGCAGGACGCGATCGAGAGCCGGGCGCTCTACGAGCTGCTCGAGCGCCAGATCCTGCCGGAGTTCTACCACCGCGACGAGACGGGCCTCCCCCGCAAGTGGATCCAGCGGATGAAGGCGAGCATCCGCACGCTGATGCCCCGGTTCAGCACCAACCGGATGGTGGCGGACTACGCCGAGCAGTACTACCTGCTGGCGCACGGCGTGTCGCAGTCGCTGGTGCGGGACCGCATGGCGGACGCGCGGGCGCTGGCCCAGCACATCGGGCGGTTCCGCGAGCACTGGCCCAGGGTCGGGGTGCGCCGGGTGGAGACGAATGTCACCACCTCGGTGGCGGTGCGCACGCCCGTGCGGGTGCGGGCGCTGGTGCAGCTGGGCGGGCTGAAGGCGGAGGAAGTGCGCGTGCAGCTGTACCACGGCGAGGTCACCTCGCTGGGCGACATGGCGCGGGGCGTGGGCGTCGAGATGCACCCGGAGGGCGACGCGCCGGTGCTCGACGGGGGCGTATTCACCTTCGTCGGCGAGTTCGCGGCGGCGGGATCGGGCCGGCGCGGGTTCACCGTCCGCGTCCTCCCGCGCGACGATCGCCTCGTGGGCACCGCGATCCCCGGGCTGATCGCCTGGTACGGCGAGGACGATCCCAACCTGCGCTTCCCCAAGCCCGAAGAGCAGTTCTTCAAGCCCGGCGAGGCGCCCAAGCAGGTGGCGGTGCACTGAGAGCCCGGCACAGATTGGCCTCACCCGCTTGGTGGGACGGGCGGCCCGCC
>DOJA01000324.1:7729-7875 GCA_003511945.1 Phycisphaerales bacterium
GGCGGCCCGCCCGTCGCTCCCGCGCGGCTTCGAACCAATCCATCAGCGGCTCCGAGGAATCCGGAGCGTGGCGGGATTCTCTCTCGACGCGGGGTCACGCGACAGACGCCGGGCGGGAAGGCGGCCGGGTGCCCCGGCCAGCGAGC
>DOJA01000324.1:7903-8093 GCA_003511945.1 Phycisphaerales bacterium
CGATCAGCACCAGCGCCGCGGCGACGGCGCAGGCGCCCTTGAGCACCGTGGCCATCAGACGCCCGACGAACGCCCCCGTGGCGACGCGCCGGTGATGGCCCGGGAGCTTGGGCGAGCCGTCGGCGCGGGACTTCAGCGAGAGCTCGAGCGCCAGCGCCAACAGCCCGGCGCCGATCGCGCCGCCCAGGAT
>DOJA01000267.1:0-921 GCA_003511945.1 Phycisphaerales bacterium
CTCCGCGGTGAACTCTTCCTCCCGGCCGCTATCTCAGCCCTTCTTCCCCTCCACCGCGACCATCAGCTTCACTTCGTCGCCGATGCCGTTCCCTTCCAGGAACTTGGTCATCCCGAAGTCGCTCCGCTTGATCGTGAAGGTGGCCTCGAAACCGCTCTTGTAGCCCTGGGGTGTCTGGCCCTCGCCCAGGTACTCCAGCTGCGCCGTCACCGGCTTGGTGACGCCCACCATCGTCAGCGTGCCCTCGACCGTGAACTTGTTCTCACCCGCGGGCTTCACCGACTTGGACACGAACTCGATCTTGGGGAACTGGGCCGCGTTGAAGAAGTCGGCGCTCTTCAGGTGCGCGTCGCGCTTGTCGTTGCCCGAGTCCACATTCTCCAGCGCCAGCGAGACCTTGACGAACGAGGCGCCGGGGTTCGCCTTGTCGATGTTGTACGAGCCCTCGGCGCGCTCGAACACGCCGTAGAAGTTCGCCACGCCCAGATGGCCGATGCGGAACACCACCATCGAGTGCACCGGGTCCACCTTGAACTCCGCGGCGCTTGCCGAAGAGGCCTGGCGCGCCGAGGCGCTCGACCCCCCCACCAGCACCGCGGCGCCCATCACGCCCGCCGCCATCACCACCGACCCGATCGCCAGTTTGCTCTTCCGCATGTCCGTCATCTCCTGGAGCCAGTCAACCACGCGCCCGCGACAACCGCGGCGAACGCCGCGTCCCGGAGGGACGAACGCCGTCCCCGACCCGCGCCGTCGCGCCGCGCGCAGAGGTGTACCACCAACCCGCCCCCGCGCGGCGGTTCTTCCATCGTCGAGTCCACAATCAAACAAGTTCATATAGTTGTGGCAACAAGCACAGCACTGCCCTCGTGCGCCACTCCCGTTCCATGCCGCCCGACTCCCCCTCCCCCTGGGAGGGGG
>DOJA01000267.1:989-4533 GCA_003511945.1 Phycisphaerales bacterium
AGGGGGAGGGACACCCCGTGCGCTCTCTTCCGGGTGCCTCGGCCAGCAAGCGCAGCGAGTCGGCCGGGCTGCCGGGCGACCTCCCCCACACCATGCTCGTGTGCCATGGCCAAGCCCCCGGCTTGGCTATGCCGTTCCCTTCCGACCCTAGGCAGATAGCCAACGCGGCGCGTTGGCCATGGCACGCGAGACAGAATCGACCACCTTGAAAAGGGGGTATAACCCTACGCCGCCCAGTTGGTCCGGGCCGCGCCAGGGGCCGCCCGGGGCAGCAGCAGGGAGAAGGTCGTCCCCTCCCCCACCGCCGATTCCACCGCGATCCGGCCCCCGGCTTCTTCGATCAGCCGTTTCGTGATCGCCAGGCCGAGGCCTGTGCCGCTCCGGGTCGATCCGGCGCCCTTGACCGAGCGGAACGGTTCGAACAGGCGTCCCATCTGGGCCGCACTGATGCCGCAGCCGTTGTCCGAGACTCTGATCACCGCCATCCCCTCGACGAGCGGCACCGCGTGGGCCTTCCGGCTCCCGTTGCCGTTCCCGCCCGGGATTCCCCCGCTGCTCTTGCCGGGGCCGCTGGCGTTGGGAATGTTCCATGTGGAACAATCGGGGCTTCCTTCGCAGACGCGGATGACGCCGCTGCGCTGGCGGACCGCGTCCAGCGCGTTGAGGAGCAGGTTGAGGAGCACCTGCTGCAGCGCGACCGGGCGCATGATGACCGCGAGCGTCTCCGGGATATCGATCTCGATCCGCACGCCGTCTTTTTCCGGTGACCGGGCCAGGCAGCCCAGCGCCTCCCGGGCGGCCTCGGCCACAGAGCACGACGCGGCCCCGTCGCCATCACGGATCAGCCCCAGCATCGCGCTGGCGATCTCGGCGGCCTTCTCCGCTCCCTCGGACGCCTTGCGCAGCGCCTTGTTCACCAGGTCCCGATCGTCGGGGGACGACTGGGCCAGCTGGGCGTACGAGAGCACCGGCGTCAGGATGTTGTTGAACTCGTGCGCAATGGACCCCGCCAGCGTGCCCAGCGTGACCAGTCGCTGAATCTGGCCCCAATCCGGCCCGGGCGCGTGGTCACCATTGGACCCGGGAGCGGGGGGGTGATCGGGCGAAGATGGGGGGTTGAATGGAGGCATCGCGCGGTCTCGGCACGCTTTCGTAGCCGGTGCGGTTGTATCGGCCGGGACGGCGCGCGGGGTCAGTCGGGCCGGTCGAATCCCTACTCATTCCCGCCCGGCCATGGCGCCGGGGATCCACCCGGGGCGGTCCAGCCCGGCGCTGTCGGCCCCGGCGATCAGCCAGGCCTTCACTGCGGGCGGACGCAGATCAACGTCCGGCAGGGCGGCGAGTTCGATCCACTCGAAGCCGATCTTCGGCTCGCGGCTGACGGGGTCCGGTGACGGAGTGGGGGGGCGCTCCGAATGTTCCACATGGAACACCAAGGTCACCTCGTGCCGCTCCTTGTCGTTCTGGCAGAACTGCTGCTCGGTGACCAGCAGCAGGGGGCCGGGGCGGACGGCCCAGCCGAGTTCCTCGTGAAACTCGCGGGCGCAGGCGTCGGAGGCCGATTCGCTACACTCGACATGGCCGCCGGGGAGGTAGAAGTAGCCGTGCTTGAGGTTCCGGCACAGCAGGACGCGGGATTCCGCGGCCAGGAGCCCTCGGGCGATCAGTTCGATGCGTTCGGCGGGCACGACGGGACCATAGCGGAAACTCATTCCGTCAGGAGGACGACATGACCCAGAAGAGCAAGCCGCGCTTGGGGCGGGGGTTGAGCGCGCTGATCGGGCAGCCGGTTCAAGTCGAGGTTGCGCAGCGCGAGGGGCGCCCCGACCCAATAGAGCCCAGTTCCAGGGGGTCGAAGCCCGCTGCTGAGTTATCGGACCTTGAGCCGGGCGACGGGCGGCGGCTGGTGTCGCTCGCAGTGGGGGAGATTGTCGTGAGCCGGTATCAGCCGCGACAGACCTTTGATGAGGCGTCGATCGGCGCTCTGGCGGCTTCGATCCGTTCGGCGGGTCTCATGCAGCCCCTGCTCGTGCGGGCGGCGACGGGTCCCGGCAAGGCCGGGCGGTTCGAGCTGGTGGCGGGTGAACGCCGCTGGCGGGCGGCGCAGCGGGCGGGGCTGCTGGAGGTGCCGGCGATCGTGGTGTCGCTGAGCGAGCAGGAGGCCGCCGAGTGGGCGCTGATCGAGAACCTGCAGCGCGAAGACCTGAATCCGATTGATCGCGCGCAGGCGTTCCGCGGGCTGACGGAGCGGTTCGGGCTGACGCAGGCGGAGATCGCTTCGCGGGTTGGGATCGATCGCTCGAGCGTGGCGAACACCGTGCGGCTGCTTGAACTCGAGCCGGATGTGCGCACGCTGGTCGCGCGGGGCGAGTTGTCGCTGGGGCACGCCAAGGCGCTGCTCGCGGGTCCGAGCGGCGATGCGCGGCTGGCGGCGGCGGTGATCGCGGTGCGCGACGGGTGGACGGTGCGCGACACGGAGCGCTGGGCCACGAACGCGAGCGCGGCGCGGAGCGTCGCGCAGGAGAGCGAGGGCGCATCACGGCCGGTGGATCAGCGGGGCGCGGCGATCGCAGAGGTCGAGCGGCAGCTGGGGGAGTTCCTGGGCACACGGGTGCGCGTGAAGCGCTCGAAGTCATCGAAGAAGGGACGGCTGGAGATCTCGTTCTATTCCGATGCTCACTTCAACGGGTTGATGGAGAAGATGGGGTTTACCCTGGTTTCCTAACATCAACCTATAAGCGCAGTTCGCGCCATGAGTCGCAGGAGCGCGGAGAGACGGGCGGGCCGCCCGCCCCACCGAAAGCAGGGTCTTTCCTGTGGGTAGCTCGTGTGCTCCGCGGTGCGCGGCTGCAGAGCTGCGAGGGAGCATGGCGGCGCACAAGCGGGCGGCGCATGTTGCGTTCCACGCAGCGTCCTGCTATCAACTGATGTGAGAGAGGTGTTGGATTTATTTTCACTGGCCGCCCCGTGCTCGGAGCCCGGGTCCGGGCGGCGCATTGACAAGGACGGTTGCACATGGCGAAGAAGTCGATGGACACGCTTTCAATCTCGGACATGCAGAAGGAGATCCGTCGTCGTGAGCGGATGGTGTCGGGGCATGTGAAGAAGCTGGCCAGGCGCCGCGACAAGCTGCGCGGGCAGCTGCTGGAGGTGGAGACAGAGTTGGCGAAGTTCGGAGCGGCGGCGGGACGCGCGGGACGCGCGGCGCGCTCGGGAGCGGCGGGCGGGCGCAAGCGCCCGAAGAACGACGCGAACCTTGCGGATGCGCTGGCGGGCGTGCTGAAGAACGCGACGATGTCGGTGACGGAGGTGGCGGCGGAGGTGCAGCGCGCGGGGTACCAGACGACCTCGCCGAACTTCCGGACCATCGTGAACCAGACCCTGATCAAGGACTCGCGGTTCAAGCGCGTCGGTCGGGGTCAGTACACGGTGAAGTGACGGGCTGGGGGGGGGAAGAGTTCACCGCGGAGGCGCGGAGAGCGCGGAGGAAGACAGAGGATCAGGGGTTCGGAGGGCCGGAACCTGTGACTTCTGTCATTCTCCG
>DOJA01000163.1:0-485 GCA_003511945.1 Phycisphaerales bacterium
GTACGGCGGCGGGTACAGCACCGTGATGTTGTCGGGCACGATCAGCTTCTTGGCCTTGTGCCAGCCGGCCTGGTCCATGATGAGCACCGCGTGATCGCGCTCGTCCAGTTCATCGCTCAGCATCCTCAGGAAGACGCGCACGCGGCCGCCGTGCGGGGCGACCGCGGCGCGCACGGCCTTCACAAGAGGGGGGCGCTGTCGTACTTGAACTGCCGCTGGGCCTGGAGGTCCTGCTTCTCGTGCCGCGGGCGCGGCGCCAGGCACGAGCAGCCCAGGCGGTGCAGGTTGTGGTCCGCGGCGGTGGGCGAGCGCGTGACGCCGAACTCCTCGCGCAGGATGCGCTGCACATCCTTGCCGCGCAGCGCGCAGGCCTTGTCCGGTGATGTCGGCCCGGCGTCGCGGCCGCGGCCGCGGCCGCGGTAGGCGTACGCCCAGTGCTGCACCTGGCGACGCGAGCGGCCCAGCAGCCGCGCGATGCTCGGCGA
>DOJA01000163.1:719-4030 GCA_003511945.1 Phycisphaerales bacterium
GGACGCCCGCGCGCGGGGGGAAAAGGGAAGGCGCATCAGATAATCATCGCCATCGCGCGGCACACGAATGTGCCGCTGCGTCGAACGCGGCTGGTCGAGCACGCGGCAAACCCGACGCTCGGGCTGTTCGAGCTTCTCCTGCACGCGCTTCACGACGCGCCTCCCTCCGTGCGCCGTTGCTGCTTTCCCAGGCGGGAGTTGGCCTCCTTCAGGATCTGCCAGTCCAGCGTGAGGTCCGCGGCCGGCGGCCCGCGGGACTCTCGTAGGCGCTGGATCAGGTTTCGGGGGGCAGGTCACATGCTGGTGCTGCGTGTGAAGGGCGAGGCGGAATGAGGAGCGCCTGCGCGGCGACAGGTCGTAGGTTCCATTCCGATCACCCCGACTTCTTCCACGGATCTCGCGACGCCGGCAGGGCTTGGCTTGGAGCGATATGCTGGCGGAATGGCCGGCAATCGCAGGCGTCCGTCTCAGTCCAGCTCAGACCCAAGTTCTTCGCCCTCCCGCAGGCGTCGCGCGGGGGTGCTGTTGAACAGCATGGCAGCGATTGATCATGCCACCGACCAAGCGAGTGCCGAATCGGCACGCGATCGCCTACGAGAACAGGCGCGGGCGTTGGGCATGCGCCTGGTCAGCTTCACGGTGACGGAGGATCCCATCCCGGATCCCGCGCTTGATTCGCTGCCCCCAGCGGACCTCAGGCGTATCGCGGCCATCTCGCGCGACATGCACGCCAGACCCCAGCGGCATGTGGCCGAGCTGGAACGGCTCACCGCGGAGTATCCGCACATTCCCATGCTCTTCAACCATCTGGCCGGCGCGCTGGAAGCGGCGGGTCAGCGAGATCGCGCGGTGCAGATCATCTCGGAGACGGCCCGACGGTTCCCGACATACATCTTTGCCTTCTGCAACCATGTGATGATGCTGGTCAGCCAAGGGAAGATCGAAGAAGCCCGGTCGCTGGTCGAGACGGGTCCTCGGGGACCGATCTTCACCCTCGTCGACTTCGATCCCATGCGGGACACATTTCATATCAGCGAGGCGATCTCGCACGCGGCGATGGTGGGCCACTACATGCTCGCGACCGGAAGGCGCGGGGCAGCGGAAGCGCAATTGAAGATGCTCCGGGAGTCAGCCGCGGACAGCCCTCAGTACCGCAGTCTCGCGGCCGCGATGGGCCGCACCGACGACCTGCTCGAACTCGCCGCCGCGCTTCTGCGGATAGCGGCCGAGCGCGATCGTCACAAGGTTCGGCCAACGAAGCGCGCTCGCACGCCTCGCGCGAATCGAAAGACGAGTCGCGAAGGCGGAACCGCAGAGCATCTGGTCATCGAGGATTCCAACCCCGGCCTCTTCGACCAGTAACGGACACACCACCGGATTGATACGGATCGCGAATGGAACTCGTGCGCGTTCGGGGCATGATCGGGCTGCGCGATCGGATCTGGTGTGGGATGATGTGCGTGGCAAGGAGCCCCGCCCGTGCAGGTCACCGAACGCGACTCCGGCGGCCTCGTGCGGTTGATGCGCCTGGCCCGGCGTGAGAAGGACGCCGACCAGAAGGACCGCTCTCTCTGCGTGGTTCACGCCCGCCACGGCGAGGAGACCGAGCGCATCCAGTCGATGCGCGTCCGCGGCCGCGGCTCTGTGCAGCGCTGGGCCTGCGCCGACCGCGACGGCGGCGTGGCGCCGCTGAAGAAGAAGCCCCGGCCGGGCCGCGAGCCCTCCGAGCCCGTCCGGCGCCGCATCAACGAACCCCATCGACTCCTTCTTCCGCACACCTCTGGCCGCACCTTCGCTCGCCCCGATCGGGGCGACACCCGATACGGTCACCCCCCGAGCGCGGGTGCGCGATTGGGCAGGGGTTCCAGTCCTGGGTCCCCCAACTGCGCTGAGCGCCCGCTCTCCGCGCCCTGTCGGGGGGCAACTCATTCGCCCAGTCTGGTTCAGAGCGTGCGAACCTGATAGTTGGCATCCCCCTGCCCCCCTCACCCCTAGAATCCGGGCGATGCCGCCTGATGAGCCCGTCACGCCTGCCGAGCCGTCCGTAGCCCAGCCCCACCCGCCGTCCTCGGGGGCGCGCGAGGTCGACGCCCAGCTCTACCTCCACCCCCAGACCCTCGCGCGGCTCGGCTCGTTCGACCTGCGGGCCAAGATGATCGTCGAGGGCGTCATGAGCGGCATGCACCGCTCGCCCTACCACGGGTTCAGCGTCGAGTTCGCCCAGCACCGCCCCTATGTCGCGGGCGACGACATCCGGCATCTGGACTGGAAGGTCTTCGGGCGGTCCGACAAGCTCTACCTCAAGCAGTACCAGAAAGAGACGAATCTCGACCTCGTCCTGCTCGTGGACGTGTCGGGTTCGATGGCGTTCACCGGCGACGGCGCGTCAAACCGCCCGGCAACGGCAAATCGCGCCGCCGCCCAAAGCCCAGGCATGGCCATGCCTGGGCTTCCCGGGGCCTGGCGCAAATACGACTACGCCGCCACCCTCGCCGCCACCCTCGCCCACATGGCGATGCGGCAGCAGGACGACGTCACGCTCGTGCTCTTCTCCGACGACATCCGCGCCGCCAGCCGGGGCGCTTCCACCCGCGAGCACTGGCGGCACATCGTCGAGATGCTCGAAACCGCCCACGTCGATCCGATCGAGAACGACACGTCGCTGCTCACCGCCGACCCGGCCGCGGTACAGGCCCGCGCCACCAGCCTGGCGCGACTCTTCGACCAGGTCGCCGCCCGCATCCACCAGCGCGGCCTGGTCGTGCTCATCAGCGATCTCTTCGACGAGCCTTCCGCCCTAGAGCATGGCCTGGCCCGCGCTCACTTCCGTCGCCACGACCTGTTCGTGCTGCAGACGCTCGACCACGCGGAACTCACCTTTCCCTTCCGCTCACCCAGCGAGTTCATGGGCCTGGAAGGCGAAGGCCGGTTGCCGCTCGATCCGCCGGCGCTGCGCGAGGCGTACCTCGAATGCATGAACGCTCACCTGTCGCAGGTGAAAGACATCACCCGTCGCTTCGGCTTCGACTACCTGCAGGTCGACACCAGCGAATCGCTGGGCCCGGCGCTGAGCCACTTCCTGGCAAGGCGGGCGGCGTTAATCGACAAGCGAAAATAGACCACCGTCGCCCGCTTGCGGCTTCGCAACGATGATCCAAAAAATTTCGGATGAACCACAAAGACACAAAGACACAAAGAAGAAAGTCAGCAGAGCGGGATCAGGGTTGCGCTTGTTCGTTCTATCGCCTCTTCTCTCTTCACCCTTCTCTTCGTCTCTTCTTTTCTTCGTCTCTTCTTTGTGTCTCTGTGTC
>DOJA01000163.1:4198-4382 GCA_003511945.1 Phycisphaerales bacterium
GCCCATCCAGTGGGGCGCGATGAAGTTCCTGCTCGAAGCGTACCGCAAGCATCGCCGGCGGCTGCAGCTTGAAGAGTGGCTGCTGCTGCTCGTACGCTGCCTCGTGGTGTTGCTCCTGGGCCTGGCGCTCGCCGGTCCGTTGCTCTCCGGCTGCGCGCGGAGCCTGGGCGTCGATGCCACGGGG
>DOJA01000296.1 GCA_003511945.1 Phycisphaerales bacterium
GCTCTACGACTGCGACATCCCCGAGGTGCCGCTAGCCACCCCGACCCCCGCCTTCGCCCAGCCCGATATCCGGCTCTGCCAGCTCTGGGGGCTCACCATGCGGTTCGGCAACCCCCTGGTCTCCGCACGCGAGGGCGACACCGTCGGCTTCGCGCTCGGCACAACCTCGTGGAATGTCGGCACCCAGAATGTCTCCTGGCTCGCCACACCCAACCCCAACCACCCCTTCATCGCCCAGAACCTCTACCGCCTCCAGAACGGGCGCTTCGAGCAGATCGGGCAGGCCTGGGTCAAGCACGGCTTCTTCGCTCTCCGCGAGAACCTCTGCAACGACCCCACCTGCATCCCCGGGGGCACCAACGGCCAGCAGCTCTTTGTCGGCTGCACCGATCCCTACGAGCCCTCCCTCAACGGCACTCAATCCGCCCTCGGCCCGCGCTACGAGATCAACCCATGGACCGGCGCCTGGAGCGCCACCGGCTCCGTCTTCGCCACCGGCATGACCAACACCAAGGTCACGCGGCGACTGCAGGTCAGGGACGCCGACCTGGTCGCCTTTGACAGCACGGTCATGGGAGGCAACCCGACCGGCGTGCGCTACTTCATCGAGGGGTACTATGTCGCCGCCGACGACCGCAACGCGATGAACTCCGCCGCGTGGAAGGAAGTCCTGCGCATCACCGGCAGCCCGGGCAACGACTGGTCCGTGCAGACCGGCAACAGCGCTTCCGCCGACCAGCTCGCGCCGGTCAATGTCGGCTTCGCGATCAACGCCTGGGGCGCCCGCCAGACCCTTGTCGCGCAGGACCCCGTCATTGTCGAGCATGTCTCCGCCCCGTTGCTGGGCGTCAGCCCCTCTCCCGACGGGCGGGCGATCATCCACTCCAAGGTCACCGACAACGCCGACGGCACCTGGCGCTACAACTACGCCCTCCACAACATCGACATGGACCGCCAGATCGGCTCCTTCAGCGTGCCCATCCCGACAGGCGTGCAGGTGACCAATGTGGGCTCCTTCCATGTCCGCCATCACGACGAGCCCTACGCCTGGAGCGAGTTCATCTCCGGCACCGGACGAGTCCACGGCAAGCCCATCAACAACGACCCCTGGACCAGTTCCGTCGCGCCGGGCTCGGTCTCCTGGTCCACCCCCGATGTGAACAGCCCCACGCCCAGCAACCCGGTCCGCTGGGGAACCATCCACAACTTCTGGTTCGACGCAGACTCGCCCCCGACCGACGCGCTCGTCACGCTCGGCCTCTTCAAGGCCGGCTCGCCCGCCTCGCTCCAGGGCCTCACCGACGGGCCCTCCGTCGTCCCCGAGCCCTGCACGGGCGACGCGAACTCCGACGCCACGGTCGACTTCGACGACATCACCACCGTGCTCGCCCACTGGCTGACCAGCTACGCCCCCGGCACCGGCCCGGGCGACGCCGACGGGAACGGCGTGGTGGACTTCGACGACATCACCACCGTCCTTTCCCACTGGCTCGACGGCTGCCCTTGATCCTGCTCGCGTTCCCGAACTGAACCAACAAACCATTCGCTCGCGGAGGGTCGGGGGGATCCGATTCCGCCGCTCGACGACGGAGACGAACCCATGCCCCCTCTCCGCCCTTCGCTCGCCATCATCGCCCTCGTGCTGGTCACCGCCATCGCCCCGCTTGCTTCCACCGCCCGCGCCGCGGGCACGCGGCAGGTCGTCACCGGGCTCAACCTGCCGCTCTTCGTCACCCACGCGCCGGGCGACCCATACCGCATCTACATCGTCGAGAAGCCGGGCGTCATCAAGATCCTCGACCTGCGCGACCCCGGCGCCGGAACGATCAACTTCCTCGACATCACCGACCGCGTCTTCGACGCCACCACCGTCCCCGACGAGCGCGGCCTGCTCGGGCTCGCATTCCACCCCGATCATGTCAACAACGGCTACTTCTATGTCTACTACATCAACAACTCCGGCAATTCGCAGGTCTCGCGCTTCTCCCGTTCCTCCGCCGACTCCGCCAACCCGGCCTCCGAGCAGTTCGTGCTCAACATCGCGCAGCCCCAGTCCAACCACAACGGCGGGTGGATGGCCTTTGGCCCCAGCGACGGGTTCCTCTACATCTCCTCTGGCGACGGCGGGGGCGGGGGCGACGACGACTCCGGGCACAATGTCCTCTTCGGCAACGGTCAGGACCTGGACACCCTCTTGGGAAAACTGCTCCGCATCGACATCGACGGTGACGACTTCCCCGCCGACGCCGCGTTGAACTACGCCGTCCCCCCGAGCAACCCCTTCGTCGGGATCTTCGGGCGCGACGAGATCTGGGCGTACGGGCTGCGCAACGCCTGGCGCCCGGGGTTTGACCGCCAGACCGGCGATCTTTACATCGCCGATGTCGGACAGAACATCTTCGAGGAGATCAACTTCCAGCCCGCGTCGAGCGCCGGGGGCCAGAACTACGGCTGGCGCTGCTACGAAGCGAACAGCGCTTTCAACACCGCCAACTGCCCCGGCGTGGGAACCCTGACCTTCCCCTTCCTGACCTACCGCCACAACAACCCGGTGCAGCCCCCGGTCAACGCGAACGGGTGCTCGATCACCGGGGGCGTCGTCTACCGCGGCTGCGCGGCGCCCGAGCTCGAGGGGGCGTACTTCTTCGCCGATTACTGCACGGGGTTCATCTGCTCGCTGGTCTACACCGGCGCGTCGCCGACTCCGTATTCCGACTTCACCAACCGCACCGCCGCCTTCATCCCGCCCGTCGGCTCGCTCTTCTCCATCGTCTCCTTCGGGGAGGACTCGTTCGGCGAGGTGTACATCGTCGTCCACAGCACCCTCAACGGCGCGGTGTACAAGATCGTGCCCGACGCGCCGATCACCGACTGCAACCAGAACAACATCCTCGACGCCTGCGAGATCAGCGCCGGGCTCGTCCCCGACACCAACATGAACGCCGTGCCCGACTCCTGCGACCCCCAGTGCCCCGGCAACGCCAACGGCGACACCATCGTGGACTTCGACGACCTCACCGAGATCCTCGCCAACTGGCTCAACAACTACGCGCCCGCCACCGGGCCGGGGGACGCCGACTTCGACAGCGATGTCGACTTCGACGACATCACCACCGTCCTTGAGAACTGGCTCGACGCCTGCGGCTGATCGCTTGCCCCGATGGCCCGCCCCCGCGAGCATGGGCGCACCATGCCGCGCCGACTCCGCCGCCTCGCGCTGATCGTCCTGCTTGTCCCCGGTCTGCTCCTCGCGGCGCTGCTCGCCGGCGCGTGGGCGATGGCCGCCGCCTCGTTGCCGCGCCGGGAGGGCGTGGTCTCGCTCGCCGGGCTCGGTGCGCCGGTCGATGTCTCCCGCGATGCGCTGGGCGTCCCCGTCATCAGCGCCGCTTCCTTCGAGGATGCTGCCGCGGCGATCGGGTTCCTCCACGCCCAGGACCGGTTCTTCCAGATGGACCTCCTGCGGCGGAGCGCCGCCGGGGAACTCTCCGAACTGCTCGGCGCCGCGGCCCTCGACGCCGACCGCGCCAAGCGCCCGCTGGGGCTCCGCGCCGTCGCGCGGAGCGTCGTCGCCGACCTGCCCGCGCGCCATCTGGCCTGGCTGGAGCGGTACAGCGCCGGAGTCAACGCGGGGCTCGCGGACCTGGGCGCGCGCCCGCCGGAGTACCTGCTCCTCCGCGCCCGCCCCGAGCCGTGGACGCCCCAGGACAGCGTCCTGTGCATGCTGGCGATGTACGACTCGCTCGCCCTCGGCGCGAGGTTCGAACGCTCCGGCAGCATCATGCGCGGCACGCTTCCCAACGAAGTGGCGGACTTCCTCCGCCCCGAGACGGCCCGCTTCGACGCCCCGCTCATCGGCCCCCCGGGCGACCCGGTCGGCCCGATGGCGGTCCCCGACCGCACGGGCGGGCGCGCGCAGGCGGGTCCAGTGATGTTCCACATGGAACACTCGGCGCCGGGGTCCAACGGCTGGGCGGCCAGCGGGAGCAAGTCCGCCGACGGACGCGCCATCCTCGCAAACGACATGCACCTGGCGCTGAGCGTGCCCGGAACCTGGTACCGACTGCAGGTGGAGTGGGGGGGGGCCGGGGTTGGGGGCATGGTGGGCGTGGGAGGGCGGCGGGCCGCGGGCGTGTCGCTGCCGGGGGTGCCGATGGTCGTCGTCGGGAGCAACGGGTTCGTCGCGTGGGGCTTCACGAACACCACCGCCGACTCTCAGGACCTGGTCATCGTGGAGCCGGACCCCTCAGACCCGGCGCGGTACCTCACCCCCGATGGCCCGGAGCCGTTCGGCACGCGCGAGGAAATCATCCGAGTGCGCGGGCGCCAGCCGGAGCGCGTCGCGGTGCGCACAACGCGATGGGGGCCGGTGGTCGAAGTGGATCCTTTCGGGCGCACGCTGGCGCTCGCGTGGCCGATGCTCGATCCGGCCCGGGTGAACATGGGCCTGCTCGACATGCTCGACGCGCGGACGGTGGACGACGCGGTGTCGGTGGTGCGGGCGTGGAGGGGCGAGCCGCAGAACACGATGCTGTCGGATTCGACGGGGCGCGTCGCGTGGGTGGTGTCGGGCTGGCTGCCCGAGCGCGGCACGAGCGACGGGCGGTACCCGGCCTCCTGGGCCGGCGCCGGGGCTGGATGGAGAGGCCAACTGGGCGAGGCCTGGCGCCCTGTGCTGATCGACCCATCGGACGGCGTGGTCGTGACGGCGAATCAGCGGACGGTGCCGCTCGATCAGTCACGCCGATTCGGGCGCCACTGGTCGTCCGGCGAACGGGCGGCTCGGATCATGGCGGTGCTCGGGGAGCGGGGCGGGTTCACGGAGCGCGACATGCTCGCGCTCCAACTCGACACGCGAACCGAAGTGTTCGAGGCCTACCGCGCGGCGGCGCTCTCCGGCGTCGGCGAGGACGGAGCGGACCCGCGCGTCGCTTCGGCGGCGGCCGTAATCCGCGGCTGGAGCGGGCGGGCCGACGCAGACCAGGAGGGGTTCTCGGCGCTGGTGTCGTTCCGTGCGGCACTCCGCCGGATGCTGATCGAGCCGGTGCTGGCGCCCTGCCGCGAGAAGGACATGGCGTTCCGGTGGTACTGGTTCCAGAGCGACGAGGCGCTGCTGCGCCTCCTGGAGGCGCGCCCGGCGTCGTGGCTGCCCGAAGGGGTCGAGTCGTGGGACGATCTGGTGCGCGCCGCGCTGCGCGAGAGCGTGGACGAACGCGGCGCAGCGCCCGAGTGGGGGACGCGGAGCCGCGCGTCGATCCGTCATCCGCTCAGCCCCGCGCTGGGGTGGTTCGGCCAGTGGCTGGACATGCCGGGCGATCCGCTGAGCGGGCACGGGTCGGCGGTGCGGGTGCAGTCGGCCTCGTTCGGCGCAAGCGAGCGGCTGGTCGTCAGCCCGGGACGCGAGGAGGACGGATTGTTCCACATGCCCGCGGGACAGTCGGGGCACTGGCTCAGCCCTCACTACCGCGCCGGGCACCGGGCCTGGGTCCGCGGCGAGGCAACTCCGCTGCTCGCGGGCGAGGCGGTGTCGAGGTTCCGTCTGGTGCCCGGGGACAGTGGAGCAGAGAAGGAGTAGGACACGGGCGGGCCGCCCGTGCCACCAGTGGGAGAGAGAGCGGAAGGGAAGACAAGAAGCGGAGAGTCCCTCTCCCCGGCCCTCCCCCAAGGGGGGAGGGAGTGTGGTCACTCCCACTCGATCGTCGCCGGTGGTTTGCTGGAGATGTCGTAGACCACGCGGTTCACGCCGCGGACTTCGTTGATGATGCGGCGGCTGACGCGGTCGAGGACCTCGTAGGGCAGGCGGGACCAGTCGGCGGTCATGAAGTCCTGCGTCTCGACGGCGCGGACGGCGATGGTGCTCTCGTAGGTCCGCCCGTCGCCCATCACGCCGACCGACTGCACCGGGAGCAGGACCGCGAAGACCTGGCTGGTCTTGCGGTAGAGGTCCGCGGCGACAACTTCTTCGAGCAGGATCTCGTCGCAGTCGCGCAGGACATCCAGTTTGGGCTTGGTGACCTCGCCAAGCACGCGCACCGCGAGCCCCGGTCCAGGGAACGGGTGGCGCCAGACGAGCGCGTCGGGGAGCCCCAGGACGCTGCCCAGCCGGCGCGCCTCGTCCTTGAAGAGTTCGCGCAGCGGCTCGATCAGTTTGAAGCCCAGCTCAGCGGGCAGGCCGCCGACATTGTGGTGGAGCTTGATCCCCGCGGCGGTCCCGGCGTGCCCGTGGCCGGACTCGATGACATCGGGGTAGAGCGTGCCCTGGGCGAGGAACTCGGCGCCATCGATGTTCTTCGCGACGGAGTTAAAGACCTCGATGAAGCGGTGGCCGATGCGCCGGCGCTTCTCCTGGGGGTCGGTGACGCCGGTGAGGTCGGCGAGGAACGGGCGCTCGGCGTCCGCCACATGCAGGTCGATCTTGAAATGGTCGCGGAAGGTCGATTCGACGAGGGCACGCTCGTTCTTGCGCAGCAGCCCGTTGTCGACGAAGACACACGAGAGCCGGTCGCCGATGGCGCGGTGGAGCAGGGCGGCGACGACGGAGGAGTCGACGCCCCCGGAGAGGCCGCAGATCACACGCTTGTCGCCGACGACGCGCCGGACGCGTTCGACCTCGGACTCGAGGAAGTCGGCCATGGTCCACGCGCCGGAGCACCGGCACACCTCGTAGACGAAGTTGCGGAGGATGTCCGTGCCGTGAGGGGTGTGGGTGACCTCGGGGTGGAACTGCACGCCGAAGAACCGCTTGCCCCGGTGGCGGACGGCGGCGATGGGGCAGGTGAGTGTCGAGGCGAGCACCTCGAACCCGTCGGCCCGATCGACCTGATCGCCGTGGGACATCCAGACAGTGGTGGACTCGGGGACGGTGGCGAAGAGGTCCGAGGCGTCGCTGATTCGGACGGTGGCCCGCCCGAACTCGCGGTGGCCCGAGGCGGAGACGCGCCCACCCAGGAGCAGGGCGGCCAGCTGCATGCCGTAACAGATGCCCAGGACCGGGACGCCGAGATCGAAGATTGCGGGGTCGCACCGGGGCGCGCCGGGTTCATAGACGCTGGCGGGTCCGCCGCTCAGCACAAGCCCCTTCGGCTTGTAGGCGCGGAGCTCTTCGAAGGAGGCATCCGGTCGAACGAGGAGGGCCAGGACTCCTGCCTCGCGGATGCGCCGGCAGATGAGTTGGGCGGTCTGGCCGCCGAAGTCAAGAACGAGGACGACCTCGGCGTGGGGATCGATCGTCGATCGTGGGTTGGTCATGGGGAAGGGCCACGGTAGGGGAGCCGCCGAGGGGTGGCAACGCGGTGGGCGGCGCCGTCGGGCCGATCGGCGGTATTGTTGACCGATGGGCGCCACGCTTCGCCAGGAAGCCACAACCGGGCGTTCGCCGCGGACCAACCCGTTGACGCGATCGACGGCCGGCGTCATCGGGCTGTGGGTGCTGGGTGCGCTGATCGTGGTTTGCGTCGGATCGCTCCCGTGGACGCTGGGGAGGGCGGGAGCGGACCCCTTCGGGCGCCCTCTGCCGGCGCGGTACAAGCACGGGGATCTGTCGGGCTACCTGCTGCCGCCGTCGTGGGCGGGCATGTCCGAGTCGGAGCGCGAGCGCCGGGAGGCGGTGGCCACTCGTCGTGCCGAGGAGCGGCTGATTCGCGCGGAGGTCGATCGGCTGCGGTCGGAGGTGTTCCCCGCCGACTGGGGGCGGCTGGATGACGCGGCCCGGGGTGATTGGCTCGCCGGCGCCCGGCCCGAGCGGGCTTCGACGGCGCGGGCGCTGCTGAGCGGGGCGCTGCCCGTGGGCGTGGTGGTGCGCGCGCCGACGGCGGAGGAGGTCGCCGCCGCCCGTCCGTTCCATCTGCTGGGAACGGACAAACTGGGGCGGGACCTGCTGGTGCGGTGCCTGGCGGGGGGCGGGGTGTCAATCGGGATCGGACTGGCGGCGGCGCTGATGAGCGTGGTCATCGGCACGCTGTACGGCGCGCTGGCGGGGTACGCCGGCGGGCGGGTCGATGCGCTGATGATGCGCGCGGTGGATGTGCTGTACGGGCTGCCCTACCTGCTGTTCGTGGTGCTGCTGGCGGTGGCGGGGGACTCGGTGATTGGCGGCATCGAAGCCAGGACGGAACGGGAACTCAGCGAGGGCGTCCGAACGGCGCTGGAGGTGCTCATCCTGCTGGGCGCGATCGGCGGGCTGTCGTGGCTCACGATGTCGCGCGTGATCCGGGGGCAGGTGCTGTCGCTCAAGGCCCAGCCGTTCATGGAGGCGGCCCGGGCCATGGGCGTTCCGGTGTGGAGACAGTTCGTCCGCCACCTGCTGCCGAACCTGCTGGGGCCGATCATCGTGTACGCGACGCTGACCGTGCCGCAGGCGATCCTGCAGGAGTCGTTCCTGTCGTTCCTGGGGATCGGGGTGAGGCCTCCCCTGCCCTCGTGGGGGAACCTGGCCTCGGACGGGCTGGGGGAACTGAACCCCGTGCGGTTCCGCCTGTGGCTGCTGGTGGCGCCGAGCGTGCTGCTGGGCGTGACGCTGCTGGCGCTGAACTTCGTGGGGGAGGGGCTGCGCGAGGCCTTTGATCCCCGGCGGGCGAAACGATAGGGTCATGCGGGATCGGCGGTTGCGCTCGGCGCGCCGCGGGCGGCTCGGGGTCGAGGTCTTCGGATCGAGGACACATCGCCATGGACCACCGGTTCGGGGCCAAGGACTTCTTCCTGATCGCGCTGGTCGTCGCGGTCGGTGTGGCGGTGGTGCTGTCGATGTACCAGGAGGACCGGCGCTGGGAAGAGGTCCGAACGCTGAACTCGCGTGTGAACGAGCAGACGCAGATCCTGGCGGCGATCCAGCGTCGCCTGGAGTCCGGGCTGGTGGTGAGCGGCGCGCCGGGGGGTGGGCC
>DOJA01000215.1:0-346 GCA_003511945.1 Phycisphaerales bacterium
ACGACCTCCCGCGCCGGCGCCCAGCGCCAGCTCCATCCGCCGGTAGGACCCCCAGCCGTTGATCAGCACCGGGATGTCCGAGCCCTCGACGCTCTCGAACAGCAGCGCCCGCCCTCCCCGGTCGAAGTACCGCGGGTCGTTCCGGCGGGCCGATTCGCTGGGGAGCCCCGACGCCCCCACGCGCGCCGTGCTCTCCCGGTCGGCGATCTGGGCGATCTCCAGAACCGGCGAGACCCGGGCGCGGACCCGCGTCAGAAGGCCCTGCGCCTCCAGCGCCGCCGCGAAGTCGCGCGTGGTCGGGAACACGGGGCCGATCATATGCGCCGCCGCGGCGGGCGAAGTGCTC
>DOJA01000215.1:490-2922 GCA_003511945.1 Phycisphaerales bacterium
CTGGGGGCTGGGGACTGGGGACTGGGGACCCGGGAGTGCTGGCTCGTGGGGCAGGGATGACCGACTACGCGATCGATATCCGGGATGTCGCCAAGGTCTACAAGGGCAAGGTCCACGCCCTGCGCGGGATCGACCTGCGCGTCGGTCGTGGCGAGATCTTCGGCCTGCTCGGCCCGAACGGCGCGGGCAAGTCCACGCTCGTCAAGATCCTCATGACCGTCATCGCCCCCACCCGCTGCGCCGGGCACATGCTCGGCGCCCCGGTGGGCGACAAGCACGCCCTCGCCCGCGTCGGCTACCTCCCCGAGCACCACCGCTTCCCCGACTACCTCACCGGCGCGCAGGTGCTGGACTTCTTCGGCGCCCTCTCGGGCGTGCCCCGCGCCGTCCGGCGCTCCCGCGTCCCCGCCCTGCTCGAACTCGTGGACATGCGCCAGTGGGCCAGCACCAAGGTGAAGGGCTACTCCAAGGGCATGCGCCAGCGCGTGGGCGTCGCCCAGGCCCTGATGAACGACCCCGAGCTCGTCCTGCTCGACGAGCCCACCGACGGCGTGGACCCTCCCGGACGACGCGACATCCGCACCGTCCTCCAGCGCGTCCGCGCCCAGGGCACCACGGTGTTCGTCAACTCGCACATCCTGCCCGAACTGGAGATGGTCTGCGACCGCGTCGCGCTGCTGCGCCAGGGCGAGGTCGGCTTCCAGGGCACCATCGACGAACTCACCCACGGCCAGCGCCGCTACGACTTCCGCGTCGATCCCCCCCCCGGGGGGGCGGGGGGGGTGGGCACGGGCGAGCCGAACTCGGCCATCGCGTCGGCCATCCCCGGGCGCCTCGAAGCGGTGCCGGTGAACGCCGCGCCCACCGACACCGGGCGCGTGACGAGCCGCATCGACCCCAGGCTGCGCCTCACCCACCGGGGCGTGCTGACGACCGGCGAGGTGGTCGAAGTCGCGCCGGGCGGGCTCGTCTCCGTCCTGACCGACGACCCCGCGCCGGTGCAGCGCGTCATCGACGCCCTCCGCGCGCACGGGGTGGTCATCCGCTCGGTCGCGCCGTTCCGACCCTCGCTGGAGGACCTGTTCATGGCCGCCGTCACCGACCCCACGACCGGGCAGGTGGCCCATATCGGCGCGGGCCCCGAGCGCCCCGGTGCCGCCAAGGCGGGAGCCCGCTGATGGTCCTCACCCAGACCCGGGCCCTGTTCCTCGACGCCTACCGCGAGCTGAACGCCAAGCGGCTGTTCTGGTTCGTGCTCGCGCTGTCGGGCGTGCTCGTCGGCGCGTTCGCGCTCGTGTCGATCAACGAGGAGGGGCTGACGATCCTGACCTGGGACATCCCCAACCCCGTGCTGAACACCCAGAACCTCTCCTCCGAGTCGTTCTACAAGTTCATGTTCGTGAACCTGGGGGTGAAGTTCTGGCTCACCTGGGGGGCCGCCATCCTGGCGCTGGTCTCCACCGCGAGCATCTTCCCCGACTTCCTCGCCGGCGGCGCGATCGAGCTGACGCTCTCCAAGCCCATCGGGCGCCTGCGGCTGTTCTTCACCAAGTACCTCGCGGGCTTGCTCTTCGTCGCGCTCCAGGTGGTCGTCTTCTCGCTGGGGTCCTTCCTCATCATCGGGCTCAAGGGGGGCGCCTGGGAGTTCGGGCTCTTCCTCGCCGTGCCGATCGTCGTCGCCTTCTTCTCCTACCTGTTCTGCATCTGCACGCTGCTGGGAGTCGTCACCCGCTCCACGATCGCCTCGCTCATCCTCACTCTTCTGGTGTGGTTCGTCTTCTCCGCGGTCGGCACGGTCCAGGCCCTGTTCGAGATGCAGAAGGTCGTCTCCGCCCGCCAGGTCGAACTGAACCGGCTCGACATCGCCCAGCGCGAGAAGGCCATCGAGGCCGTGAAGGCGGGTGAGTCGAACAACGGCTTCGCCGCCGCCCTCGCCGCCCGGCTGTCGTTGCCCGATCAGGAGCGTAAGCTCGAGCAGGCCCGGGCCGCGCTCCCCGCCGCCGAGGAAAGGGCCGCCGGCTGGCGGAAGTGGCACACCCGCCTCTGGGCCGCCCGCCTGGTGCTCCCCAAGACCGCCGAGACCACCGCCCTGCTCGAACGCGGGCTCATCGCCAAGGACGAACTGCAGAAGATGCTCGACGCCAGCCAGGGCCGCGCCGAGCGCGCAGGCCGACGCGGCGCAAAGCCCCCGCCCGAGGACCTCGCCGACTTCGATCCCTCGGAGAAGATGGGACGCGTGCAGGAGGACGACCCCGAGGTCCAGAACCAACTGAACGAGCGCAAGTACGAGCGCTCCCTCTGGTGGGTCCTGGGCACTTCGTTCGCGTTCGAGGGCATGGTCCTGGCCCTCGCCGCGTGGATGTTCAAGCGCCGCGACTTCTGACCCCCCCCCCCCCCCCCCCCCACCGCGGGGGGGGGGGGGGGGTTTTGGG
>DOJA01000215.1:3011-7753 GCA_003511945.1 Phycisphaerales bacterium
ACCCCCCCCCCCCCGGAAGTCGGAGTCCGCGAGACCGACGCCAACTCCCAATTGAAAAGGCGGTCCCCGCGGACCGCCCTCGTGATCACAACCCGGGATGTCGAGCCGCGGTCAATCCTTCCGCGGGGCGTCCGGCAAGGGCTGCAGCGTCATCGGGTCCAGCAGCGGCATCTTCACCGGAGTGCCGAAGTCGCTCATCTGGGCCTTGTAGTCCGGGCGCTGCTCGGTCGGGTCGCCCGGCGCGATGTCCTCCCACTTCCCGACCACCATGATCGCGAAGTTCTCCGGGCGCAGGTGCTTGGCGGCGGCGTTCTGCACATCCTGCACCGTCACCGACTCAACCTTCTGGCGATAGGTCTGCCAGTAGTCCTTGGGCCGGTTCGTCCATTCGTCGGTGATGAACACATTCAGCGTCCCCGCCTTGGACTCGAAGGTCCGCGGGAAGGTGTCGATGAACGACTTCTTGCTGACATCCAGCTCCTCCTGCGACACCGGCGCCGAGCGCATCTTCTCGATCTCCTGCAGCGCGATCTTCGTGGCCAGCGCCACCGTGCGGCTCTTGGAGGTGAACCCGGTCGCGAACACGCCCGGGTACTCGACCCGCTGCTGGAACGAGGAGTTCACGCCGTACGAGAGCCCCTCGTCGTCGCGGATGCGCTTGATGAGCCGCGCGGTGAAGCCCGCGCCGCCCAGGATGTCGTTCATGACCATCACGGGGATGGCGTCCGGGTCGTCGCGCCTGATGCCCCGGTGCCCGATGAACACCTGGCCCTGCGGGACATCCTTCTCCACATAGAAGACGCCCGGCTTCATCGCGACCCCGGTGTCCGTCTCCTTGGGGACGGGCTGGCCCTTGTCCCAGCCGGACATGGCCGCCTCCAGGCGAGACATGATCTCCGCCTCGGTCACATCGCCCGTCACCCCGATGATCAGGTTGCCCGGGTGGACGACCCGCTGGTGGAACGCGCGCATGTCGTCGATGGTGATCGAGTCGATCGCCTGCTTCGTGGGCTCGCGTCCCTCGAAGTGATCGGGGCCCCACACCATCCGGCGCACCTGCTGCTGGAAGATCGAGGAGCGGTCGTCGTTCCGCTGCTTCATGCCCTCGAGCACTTCCTTGCGGTACAGGTCGACCTTCTCCGGCTCGAACGCGGGCTTGCGCAGGATGTCCATGAACAGCCCGAACGCCTCGTCGAAGTTCGACTTGAGCGAGTTCAGCGTCGCCGTCCCCGCGGTCGCGCCGAAGTTCGTCGACACCTGCGCCGCGAGGAAGTCCAGCTGTTCATCAAGCGCCGAGGCGCCCATCGACTGCGTCCCGCCCCGACGGAGCATCGCCCCCGTCATGTCCGCCAGCCCCGCCTTGTCCCCCGGCTCCAGGTAGCGCCCCCCCTTGAAGGAGAAGACCACCTGCACCAGCGGGAACTCGCTGGAGGGAAGGATGTACACCGGCACCCCGTTCGACAGCGTGCGCCGGTGCTCCGCGGCACGGGGCGGCTCGAAGCTCAGGGGCCGGAACGCGATCTCCTCCGGACGACCGGGGAGCACCGTCGGCGTCGCCGCCAGCACGCTCGCGCCCGCCAGCCCCAGCGCCAAGGCCAGCGGCCCCACGCGCACTGCACCGGGAATCATCGTGTGGTTCTTCATGGCTCTCAGTTCCCCCCCTTCTCGAGTTCAGTGATCCGGTCCTTCACCTTCTTCAGCATGTAGTCAAACGCCTTGGCCATCTGCGGCGGGACCTGTCCCTTCTGGCTCTCCATCTGCCCCACGATCTGCTGCAGACGGGCCGGGTCGCTGATCTGCTTGAGCTGCTCCAGCTGACGCTTGACCATGTCCTTCATCTGCGGCCCGACCTCCGCGCCCAGCGCCAGCAGCTCGGGGTCCTCCGGCTCCAGCCCCTGGAGGCGGTTGTAGATCGCCACCGAGCGGTTCTTCCGCGCGAAGTAGGTGTTCGCCACCCGCTTCACATCCTCAGCGGTCACCGCCTGGATGGCCCGCGGGTGCTCGTTGATGTACCTCCAGTCGCCCGCCGCCTCGAACAGACCCATCTGCACCAGCAGGAAGAAGTTGTTCTGCAGGCGACGGAACGCGTTGGCCGCCTCCTGGTTCTTCACCTTCTGCAGTTCGCGTTCGCTCACCGGCTCGTTCTGCAGGCGCTCGACTTCCTTGTACCACGCCTCCTCGAGCATCTCGGGCTTCGCGTCGCCCTTGGTCTCGGCGGCGAAGGAGAACGCCCCGCCGTACTTGCGGGAGTCAACGCCGGCGAACGCGCTCGACGCGATCTGCGCGCCCTCGATCAGGTTCTTGTAGAGCCGCCCCGATCGACCGTTCAGGATCCCCGCAAGGACCTCCAGCGCCGCCTCGTCCGCGTGGTTCCAGGGCACCGCCTTGTACCGCACCTCGACCTGCGGCTGGCAGTCGCACTCCGCGATCATGCGCTGCTCCGCCTGCTGGGGCATCTCCAGCGTCGCCACCGGCGGGACCGGCTTCGTGCCCGGCGACAGGCGCCCGAAGTACCGCTCGATGATCGGCTTCACCTCTTCGATCTTGAAGTCGCCCACCACCACGCCCGTCAGGTTGCTCGGCTGGTAGTAGGTGTCGTAGTAGTCCTGCGCCTGCTCCATCGTGTAGGAGTTCAGGTCGCTGGTCCACCCGATCACCGGCCAGTTGTAGGGCGAGGACTGCCAGAACATCGCCTCGAACTGCTCGTCGAAGATGCCCGTCGGCGTGCTCTCGGTCCGCAGCCGGCGCTCCTCGTGCACCACATCGCGCTCGGAGAAGAACTCCCGGAACACCGAGTCCGTCAGCCGGTCCGACTCCATCCACGCCCACAGCTCGAACTTGTTCGACGGCACATTGATGAAATAGAAGGTCACATCCTCGCTGGTGAAGGCGTTCATGCCCGACGCGCCCAGCTTCGTGTAGACCTCGTCGAACTCGGTCTTCACGATGCTCTCGGCCCGCTGCCTCTCCATCGAGGCCTTCAGCTCGCCCCGCAGCTTCGCCATCTCGTCCGTGTCGTTGGCGGGGTCCCACGGGTCGTCGATCTCCCCCGCGCGGAAGCGCCGGTACTGGTCCTTCATCGTCAGGTCCAGGATCCGCTGGCGGAGGACATTCTGCTCCGCCCGGAACTCGCGGTCCCGCGCGGGGTCCTTGGTCCCGATCGTGTTCGTCCCCTTGAACATCATGTGCTCGAAGAAGTGGCTGATCCCCGTGATCCCGGGGCGCTCGTTCACGCTCCCCACCTTGGCCACCCACCCGGCGGCGATGATGTTCGGCTGCTCCGTCCGCGGGTAGAGCAGGAACTTCATCCCGTTCTCGAGCGTGAACTCCGTCACATTGACCTGCTGGGCCAGCGCCGGGAGCGCGCCGAGCACCACGCCGACGATCGCCGTCGCAATCCGTTTCATCCGGGGAACCTCCGTGATTGGGGTCTGGGGTCTGGGGTCTGGGGCCTGGAGCAGGCACCGAGCGCAATCGCTTCCGCCGGGCGCCCTCTGTTTCGCGTTGCAGAGTCTACCTCCGAACCCGATCCCCGTTTCCCATCCCGGCGCACGAGCGCCGCTACGCTGCCCCGCCGATGCCCCCGCGCGAACGCGACTTCCTCGATCTCGCCCGCCGAGCGCTCGACCGACGCGAGATCCTCCTCCAGGACCCCGCCACCACCTGCGCCCGCCTCTGCCACGGGCGCGCCGACCAACTCCCCGGCGTCTTCGTCGACCGTTACGCCCAGGGGCTGACCCTGATCCTGCATCTGGGAACCCCCGGGCTCCCGAGCGACCCGCGCCCACAGCCGCTCGCCGAGGCCTTCCTCCGCGCCGCCGAGCCCCTGGGCGCCGCGGCCATCTACTACAAGCCGTTCGTCCGCGACCGTTCCGCGCTGGGCGGCCGGCTCGACCGGGTGCTCTCCGATCCCCAGCCCCTGGTGGGGCAATCGCTGCCCGAGGCGATCACCGTCCTCGAGCACGCCGTCCCCTTCGAAGTCCGCCTGTACGACGGCTTCTCCACCGGGCTCTTCCTCGACCAGCGCGAGAACCGGCGCGCCGTGGCCGACCTGGCCCGCCCCGACCGGGGGGCGCGCGTCCTCAACCTCTTCTGCTACACCGCCGGGTTCTCCGTCGCCAGCGCCCGCGCCGGGGCGATCACGACCAGCGTCGATGTCTCCGCCCGCACGCTGGACTGGGCCAGACGGAACTTCGCCCTCAGCGCCCTCGACCCGGGTCGCCACTTCTTCGCCCGCATGGGCTCGATGGAGTTCCTCGCGCTGGCCGCACGCAAGGGGCATCGGTTCGATCTGGTGATCCTCGACCCCCCCACCTTCGGCGCGGCGGACAAACGCCGCGCTGTCGCCCCGTGGTCCGCCGAGCGCGACTACCCCGCCCTTGTCCGCGCCGCTGCTGCGGTCCTCGACCCTGAGGGGCTCCGTCTGCTGTTCTGCTCCACCAACACCCGCTCGCTGTGCGAGCCCGGCGCGCTGCGACGACTCCTCCGCGGGACCCTCGGCCCCGCCGCCGAGTTCGAGCCCCTGCCCGAAGCGCCTGCCGACTTCCCCCCGGGCGAACCCTCCGCGTCGTGGGCGCTGGCGCGTGTGGCAACCAGGTCGGAGCTCCCCACAATCTGACCGACCCCCTCTGGTGGGGCAGGCGTCCCGCCTGTCACTCCCGGCCCTCTCTGAGTCATTCTGTGAGCGGCGTTCATTCGCGAAGCGGCGCGCCTTCCAACACGGGCGATTCACTCGCCCGCCG
>DOJA01000215.1:7828-10716 GCA_003511945.1 Phycisphaerales bacterium
CCCGCCGCTCTACCCCTTCTTGACTCGTCCGCACGCTCCCCGTGCAGACGAAGGGCTCTACCCGGGGGGCGAGCGATCCTCCGCCAGCGCCGCGAGGCGCGCGCCGAGCGCAGGGCCGAGGCGCTCCCGCTCCGGGTCGTCCCGCACATGCGCCACCGTGAGGTCGCGGGTCGTGCAGTCGATGTACCGCAGCACCGCGTGCTCCAGGTAGAAGCCGCCCCCGCGGGGGGCGCCGCCATAGAAGTCGTCGCCGGTCAGGGGCAGCCCCAGGGCCGCCAGCATCACCCGGATCTGGTGCAGGCGCCCGGTGAGCAGGCGGATGAGCGCGTGCGCCTCGCCCGCGAACCCCGGCGCCGGCTCGACCGCCAGGACCTCCAGGAACGACGGCGCCCCGCCCGCGCGCACGATGACCGCCCGCTTGTCGACCTCCTTGATGAACGCCTTGTGCTTCCCGACCAGCCCCTCGTGCAGCGGGTTCCGGCGCGGGTCCGGACGCGGGATCCGCGCGAGATAGACCTTGTCCCACATCCCCTCGCGGATCTGCTCGCCGTAGTACGACGCGCCCGCTCCGGTGAGCGCCACGACCACGATCCCCCGGGTTACCCGGTCCAGCCGGTGGACCAGCCGCGGCTTGACCCCGTCCGGGCAGGCCTGTCTCACCTTGGAGATGAGCGACGACCACTTGGGATCGCTCGTCAGTTCGGTCGCCATCCCCGCGGGCTTCACGACCACCAGTGTGTCGGCGTTCTGCGACACCACGCGCACGCCGGCGCGCTCGAGGCGCTCTTTGTCGACGATTGGTGCGGGGCTCACGATCCCAGTCTAAAGCGGCATCAGTCCAGGCGCAGTGGCACAGTCGACCCCTGGGAGCGCGATCGCTGGTCGACGCCCGATCTTCGAGACTTCGGGGCATCTGGATCTGCCCACAAGGGCGGGCGATTCACTCGCCTGCCGCTCTCCTCCATCTCAACTCGTCCGCCGCGGCGGACGAAGTGCTCTCGAGATCGCGCCCCCGCTGTTACCCTCCCCCCCGTGCCCGACGCCGCGCCGCCTCCCGCTCACCTCTGGCTCGTCCCCGCGCCCGCGAGCGTCCGCCTCGCCGGCGCCACGCTCCGCCTCGGCCCGCGCCTGACCTACCGCGGCCCCGACCCCGCAGCCGCGTTCCGCCTGCTCCATGCGCCGGCGCAGGCCCACCGCATCGCGCTCCTCCCCGGCGCGCCCGCCGAGGGCCTTGGTGGCGTCTCCGCGATCGATGTCCGTGACCCCGCCGGACCCGTGCACCCCCAGGGCTACCGCCTCGCCATCGACGAGCGCACGATCGTCATCGAAGCCCTCCCCGGTCCGGGGCTCCGCCACGCCCTCGTCACGGTCGCGCAGCTCCTCCGGCGTTTCGGGCGCTTGCTCCCGACGCTCGAAATCGACGACCACCCCCTGTTCCCGATCCGGGGAGTGATGCTCGACATCTCCCGCGACAAGGTGCCCACGATGGCGTCGCTGTTCGCCCTCGTCGACACCCTTGAACTCCTCAAGATCAACCACCTCCAGCTCTACACCGAGCACACCTTCGCCTACGCCGGGCACGAGGACGCCTGGGCCGGCGCCTCGCCCATCACCCCCGACGAGGCCCGCGAACTCGACGCCTACTGCGCCCGCCGCGGCGTGGACCTCGCCCCCAACCAGAACACGCTCGGCCACCTCGCCCGCTGGCTCCGTCTCCCGCGCTACAACCACCTCAGCGAGGTCCCGGGGCTCGATTCCGAGTGGACCTTCCGGACCCCCGACGGACGCCCCATCTCCCGGCGCGGCCCGTTCTCCCTCTGCCCGACCGACCCGGCCTCCATCGCCTTTGTTCGCGGCCTGCTGGACGAGCTGCTCCCCTGCTTCACTTCCGCCATCGTCAACATCGGCTGCGACGAGGCCCACGACATCGGCCAGGGGCGCTCCCGTGGGGGCGTCGCCGAGCGGGGCTACGAAGCCGTATTCCTCAGCCACCTCCACGCCGTCGCCGACATCGCCCGCGCGCACGCCAAGCGAGTGCAGTTCTGGGCCGACATGGTGTCCAAGTCGCCCGCGGGTTCGTTTCCACCAGACTCCACCGCCCTCGTCTGGGGCTACGAGAGCGACAGCGACTTCGCCGGCCCGCTGGCGCGCCTCCGCGCCCGCGGGATCGACGCCTGGGTGTGCCCGGGCACCTCGTCCTGGCGGAGCATTGTCGGGCGCGGGCGCGTCCGGCGCGCCAACCTTGCCGCCGCCGCCCGGTGCGCGGGCCGCGCTTCGGGGCTGATGGTCACCGACTGGGGCGACCTCGGGCACCGCCAGCAGTGGCCGGTGTCGCTTGTGGCCCTCGCCGACGCCGCCGCCCGCGCCTGGGCGGGTCCGGACGCTTCCGCTGACCAGCGGGGCGTCTCGCTCCACGCCCTGAACGACCCCACCGGGACGCTGGCCCCATTCGTTGACGAACTGGCCGACGCCGACTCCGACCTGAACGACGCGCTCGCGCTGCGCAACGCCGGCGCCCTGTTCACCGAACTCCACCGCGCCATCGCCGACCCCCCGGGGGAGCGCGCGGGCTCTCTCGAAGAATGGCAGCGCGTGCGCAACCGCCTCGCCGGGCTGCGCGCGCGACTGGAATCAATCCCCCGCGGTACCGCGGGGTGTACTGCGGGGGTTGCCGCGGGGGTTGCCGCGGGAAGCTCGCAAACCCGCGTGGGGGAAATCCAGTCACGTCTTCTTGTGTTCGCCGAGTTCGGCGCCGACGCGCGCGCCCAACTCCGCCCCGAGCGCTATGAGGCCCGACGCCGGCCGGATCATCACTTCGAATTCGGCAATCAGACCGTCGTCGTCGAGTTTGATGAAGTCGGCGCGTTTTTCAGCGGCGTGTTTTTTGG
>DOJA01000215.1:10847-11191 GCA_003511945.1 Phycisphaerales bacterium
AATTAACGCGTCTGTCGCTCGCCGACGATGCGGCTCACATCGCGGATGCGCCGCGACGCCCAAAGCGCGGCGCTGTCCGCTTTCGCAAGCGCGCGACGTTCGACAAGCCGCCAGGACATGACGCCGGCGGCGAGCGTCAAGACGCCGGCGATCGCGGTCACTGCCCAGGGATCGACGACATGGATCGTTTCGACCACAATTTGCTGAACCGGGTAAGCCCATAGATAAACGCCATAGGAAGGATCGCCCAGCCATCGCGCGCTGTCGAAGAATTTCGGCGCGATCAGCCCCGCCCACAAGACGCTGAACGCAAGCCCCGCCCCGACCAGCACGGGGCCGCCGCC
>DOJA01000265.1:0-246 GCA_003511945.1 Phycisphaerales bacterium
GATGAACCCCCGCGAGCGCGACATCTATGTCGGCTACCTCCCGCTCCCGCCCCGCCACGCGCGCCTGCTCCGCGTGCTGGTCCCCGCGATGCTGTGGACGCTTGTGGCGCTCGCCGGGCTCAGCGCGTGGAATCTCCGCGCGCCCGGCCCCGCGGTCTGGGACGACGCCACCCCGCGCCAGTGGACCGGCGCCCTGTTCGCGCACCCCTACCCGCACCTGGTGACCACGGACGAGTCCGGCGCCGT
>DOJA01000265.1:418-2636 GCA_003511945.1 Phycisphaerales bacterium
CCACGGACGAGTCCGGCGCCGTGCGCACGCTCCTGGTCGTCGAGCAGGGCAAGTTCGGCGCCCAGCGCCGGCTCGAGGCCCACGACGGCGCCCGCGTCACCCTCTCCGGCTGGCTGCTGGAGCGCGACGGGCGCCGGATCATCGAGCTCGAGCCCGACGCCGCCGCCATCACCCCCACCCCCGGCTCCACCCCCGGCTCCACCCTCACCCCGGGCGAGCCCGTGGTCGCCCCTGGGGTCCTGCCGCTGGGCGAAGCGTCGTTCCAGGGCGAGATCGTCGACCTCAAGTGCTTCCTCGGCGCCATGAAGCCCGGCGACGGGCGCGCTCACAAGGCCTGCGCCACCCTCTGCATCCGCAACGGCATCCCCCCGATGCTCGTCGCGCCGCGATCAGACGGCTCGCTCGACTACATCCTGCTCACCGACAGCGCCGGACGCTCCGCCCGCGCGCTGGTCCTCGGCCACATCGCCGACCCGGTCACGGTCAGGGGCGTCCTCTCCCGCCGGGCCGACCTGCTGTGGCTGGCGATCGACGACCGCTCGATCACCCCGCGCTGACCGCCCGATCCCGCTCCACTCTTCATTTCCCGCTCCCCGCTCCCCGCTTTTCGCTTCTTCCCCTCTCCCCTTTCCACTCTCCACTTTCCACTTTCCACTCCCCTCCCCCCTCACGCCCCTTTCCCCTGCTTGGGCGCCCGGTAGGACTCCCGCTTCCTCCTGGGCTTCCCGCCTGGCTGCACCGGGCGCAATCCCCGGTCCTGGTACGCCTCGCGGAAGGCCTCGAAGGTGGTGTGGCGCAGGAGCTGGCTCATCGAGGTCTGCACATCCACCAGTTTGTGGTGAATGGCGCAGGGCTCGCCCTTGCCGCAGACCCCGCCGCCGAAGGGGCACAGGTTGCTGGTCTCCTCGCGTTCGAAGAGGGTGAACACATCGTAGAGGTGGATCTTGGAAGGGTGACGCGCCAGCGCGTACCCCCCGCCCGGGCCGGGCGTCCCGTCGACGAGCCCCGCCTGCGACAGCACCGTCAGCATCTTCGCGACGAACGGCCCCTGCAGCCCGCGCTCGCGCGCAATATCTGATGCGGACAGGCGGGTCTTCCCCCCGTCCCACACCTCGGCGAGCCGGCTCAGGGCGGCGATGGCGGTCTCGGTCTGCTTGCCGTACATGCGCCGGGCCTCCGCCGGGCGGCCGGCCGGCGCGGGGGCCACCCCGCGGGCCCAACCCCGAACATACCCCCGGTCGGCGCCGAAATCCAGAGCAATCGGTCGTTTTTAATCCGGACCCAGTTTTCCACAATAATCACGAGATGGTGGTCGTGAATTCTTGAAATCGCCGACAAACCGATTTACGCTCGCGCACGCCGCCCCAGCCCCCCCCGGGGGGGGCCGCCTTCCCCGCCCCCAAGGAGCGATCCCGATGAGCCACGCCACCGCCCCCCACGCCACCGAGGCGAGCGGCCCGGTCGAGTCCTTCGTCTACAACGACGCCATCGTCCGCAAGTTCATGCTCGCCGTGATGCTCTGGGCCGTCGTCTCCATGGCCGCGGGGGTCTTCATCGCCCTCCAGCTCGTGCTCCCGCACTGGAACTTCGGGCTCGAGTGGCTCTCCTTCGGTCGGCTCCGCCCGCTGCACACCAACGCCGCCATCTTCGCCTTCGGCGGGAACACGATCTTCGCGGGCGTCTACTACTCCACCCAGCGCCTGTGCAAGGCCCGCATGTGGAGCGACACGCTCTCCAACCTTCACTTCTGGGGTTGGCAGGCCATCATCGTCGCCGCCGCGGTCACCCTGCCGTCGGGGATCACCTCCGGCAAGGAGTACGCCGAGCTCGAGTGGCCCATCGACCTCGCCATCGCGGTCGTCTGGCTGGGGTTCTTCGGCGTGAACTTCTTCATGACGCTCCTGAACCGGCGCGAGCGCCACCTCTATGTCGCCCTGTGGTTCTACATCGCCACCATTGTCACCGTCACCGTCCTGCATGTCGTCAACTCGATGGCGGTCCCCGCCGGCTGGCTGAAGTCCTACCCCGTCTACGCGGGCGTACAGGACGCCCTCGTCCAGTGGTGGTACGGGCACAACGCGGTCGCCTTCTTCCTCACCACGCCCTTCCTGGGGATGATGTACTACTTCCTCCCCAAGGCCGCCGAGCGCCCCGTCTTCTCCTACAAACTCTCGATCGTCCACTTCTGGTCGCTGGTCTTCCTCTACATCTGGGCCGG
>DOJA01000265.1:2727-16011 GCA_003511945.1 Phycisphaerales bacterium
TGGGCCGGGCCGCACCACCTGCACTACACCGCGCTGCCCCAGTGGGCCAGCACGCTGGGCATGCTCTTCTCCGTCATGCTCTGGATGCCCTCGTGGGGCGGGATGATCAACGGGCTCATGACCCTCCGCGGCGCCTGGCACAAGGTCGCCTCGGACCCAGTCCTCAAGTTCCTCGTCGTCGCCGTCACCTTCTACGGCATGTCCACTTTCGAAGGCCCCCTCCTGAGCGTCAAGAGCGTCAACGCGCTCTCCCATTACACCGACTGGACCATCGGCCATGTCCACGGCGGGACGCTCGGCTGGAACGCCTTCATGGCCTTCGGCATGGCTTACTGGCTCTTCCCCCGGCTCTACCAGACCAGACTCTGGTCCACCAAGCTGGCCGAGTGGCACTTCTGGCTCGGCACCATCGGCATCTTCGCCTACTGGCTCAGCATGCAGTGGGCGGGCATCACCCAGGGGCTCATGTGGCGCGCCTTCGACGCCTCCGGCGCCCTCGCCTACCCCGACTTCGTCGAGACCGTCACCAAACTCGCCCCCATGTACTGGATCCGGGCCGCGGGCGGCTCGCTCTTCCTCATCGGCGTCCTGATGGGCGCCGTCAACTGCCTGATGACCGCCCGCTCGCGCCCGCCCGTCCTCGAGGAGCCGGTCCATCAGGCCCCGCGACTCCTGCCCTCGTTCGTCGATCCCCCCGCCTACCGCTCCGACCTCACCAGCGTCGTCGGGCTCGGACGCGCCACCGACGAGTTCACCCACCTCGATTGGCACCGGGTCTGGGAGCGCAAGCCCGTCAAGTTCACGATCTGGGTCTTCGTCGCCATCACCGCGGCCTCGCTCTTTGAGTTCATCCCCATGGCCGCCATCCGCTCGAACATCCCCACCATCGAGACCGTCACGCCCTATTCCCCGCTCGAGCTCGCCGGACGCGACATCTACATCGCCGAGGGCTGCTACAACTGCCACTCGCAGATGGTCCGCCCCATCTGGGCCGAGATCAGCCGCTACGGCGAGTACTCCAAGCCCGGGGAGTTCGTCTACGACCACCCCTTCCAGTGGGGCTCGCGCCGCATCGGCCCCGACCTCCACCGCGAGGGGCTCATCAAGGGCAACAACCACGACTGGCATGTCCGCCACCTGGAGAACCCGCGACAGATCGTCGCCGGCTCCATCATGCCGACCTACGCCCATCTGCTCGAACAGCCCCTGGACTTTGACGCCATCGCCTCCCGCGTCCGCGCCATGCGCATGGTCGGCGTCCCCTACACCGACGACCAGCAGCACAACGCCCCCGCCCTCGCCCGCGAGCAGGCCGCGAGGATCGCCAGGGAACTCGAAGATCAGGGCGGCTACCCGGGGCTCCAGGACAGGAAGATCCTCGCCCTCGTCGCCTACCTCGAACGCCTGGGCGTGGACATCACCAAGACGCCGGAGGCCGCAGCGCCCGCGACGGAAGGGAGCGTCCCGTGAAACTCTCCGATGTCATGAGCCACGCGGCGGCCTCGACCCTCCTGCCCCAACTGGGGCTCCTGCTCTTCCTGGCCGTCTTCGCGTCGATCCTCTGGCGACTGTTCACCCGCACCTCGCGCGCGCAGGCGAGCGCGCTCGCCCGCATGGTCCTGGACGAAGCGCCCCTCGCCGCCCCGCACCCCTCGACCCCAGAAGGGAGCCGCAACCCATGACCGCCGATCCCTCCGTCAACGCCGGCGGGCGCCTGCTCGACCACAACTACGACGGCATCCAGGAGTACGACAACCCCACCCCCGGCTGGTGGCACCTGCTGTTCATCGGCTCCATCGCCTTCTCGCTCATCTACGCCGCCGTCTACCACTTCGAAGGCCCCGGGCGCGACCCGCACGAGGCCCTCGCCTCCGACCAGAACGCCTACTACGAGCGACTGTTCGGCGACCTCGAAGAACTCAAGAACGAGCCCCAGGTCCTGCTCGCCCTCCCCACCCGCGACGGCGGCAAGTGGCAGGCCCTCGCCGGCGCGCTCTTCATCCAGAACTGCGCCCAGTGCCACGGGGCGAAGGGCGAAGGGCTCAACGGCCCCAACCTGACCGACGACTCGTACATCCACATCAAGCAGATCACCGACATCCTCGCCGTCATCACCGATGGCGTCGGCGCCAAGGGCATGCCCGCCTGGGGCGTCCGCTTCAACCCCAACCAGCGCATGCTCCTGGCCGCCTATGTCGCCTCCCTCCGCGGCACGACCCCCCCGGGCGCCAAGGCCCCTGAGGGCGACCCCGCGCCGCCCTGGCCCGCCGTGGCCTCGGGCGCTCCGCTGGGAACGCCCGTCAACTGAACCGCCTCCAACCGCTGTGCCGGAGGCCCTCGCCATGACCACCACCGCGCCGCAGGAACGGGTCCTCGCCACGCTCAACGCCGACGGCTCGCGCCGCTGGCTCCGCCCCCGCCTCTCGCGCGGGCGCTTCCTCACGGCCCGGCGCGTCGTCGCCTACTTCCTCATCGCGCTCTTCACGCTCATCCCCTTCATTCCCGTCAACGGCCACCCCGCGCTGCTCTTTGACATCCCCGCCCGGCGCTTCCATGTCTTCGGCGCCACCTTCTTCCCCACCGACACCGCGCTCATGGCGCTCCTCTTCCTCTCGATCTTCCTCGCCATCTTCTTCGTCACCGCCCTCTTCGGGCGCGTCTGGTGCGGCTGGGCCTGCCCGCAGACCGTCTACATGGAGTTCCTCTACCGCCCCATCGAACGCCTCTTCGAGGGCGAGCCCGGCAGGAAGCAGCGCATCACCGGCGCCACCGGCCTCCGCAAGGCGCTGAAGCACGCCGTCTTCTTCGCCTGCTCGATCTACCTCGCCCACACCTTCCTTGCCTACTTCGTGGGCGTCGAGCGCCTCTGGCAGTGGGTCCAGCGATCACCGATGGAGCACCCCGGCGCGTTCCTCGTCATGGCGATCACCACCGCGCTCATGTCGTTCGACTTCGCCTTCTTCCGCGAGCAGACCTGCCTCGTCGCCTGCCCCTACGGACGATTCCAGGCCGCCATGCTCGACCGCAACTCTCTCATCGTCACCTACGACCGCGCCCGCGGCGAGCCCCGAGGGAAGAAGAAGCGCACGCCGACCGCCGCGCCCGATGTCGCCCTCAGAGTGCTCCCCGGTGCGCCCCCCGCACCCTCACCCGCGGCGCAGCCGCGGAGTCTTGGCGACTGCATCGACTGCACCCTGTGCGTCACCACCTGCCCCACGGGCATCGACATCCGCGAGGGGCTCCAGATGGAGTGCATCGGCTGCGCCCAGTGCATCGACGCCTGCGACAGCGTCATGGACAAGATCGGCCGCCCGCGCGGGCTCATCCGCTACTCCTCTCAGAACATCGTCGAGGGCAAGGCCCGATCGATCCTCCGTCCGCGCCTTGCGCTCTACCCCGCGGTCATCGCCGGGCTGCTCACGCTGTTCGTCGTGCTGCTCGCGGGCAAGTCCACCGCGGAGGCCGCCGTGCTCCCGCGTCAGGGCGCGCCCTTCTACCTCCTCGACACCGGCGAGGTCTCCAACCAGGTCCGCCTCCGCCTCGTCAACCGCGCCGCGACGGACGCCTCCTTCACCATCTCCACCGCCGAGCCCGCCCGCATCATCCTTGACACCAACCCCGTTTCCGTCCCCGCGGGTGAGTCCGTCACCGTCGGGCTGACGATCGCCTTCCCGCCCGCGCTGCTCAACGACCGCGGCGCCGCGGTGCTCACCATCACGATCTCCGACGGCGCCGAGTTCACCAGGCCCATCGAGTACCGCGTGCTCGGCCCCGCCGGGCGGAAACTGAGAGAGATGAAGTCCCGCTCCGAGTCCGACAGAGATCCCGTCACTGATTGACCTACCCCCTTCTGGTGGGACAGGCGTCCCGCCTGTCTCTCCCTTCCCTCTCAGAGTCGTTCTGTGAGGCATCCGGAAGCAACACTCCATGAACCGACGCACCTCCTTCTGGCCCCTCTTCGTGCTCGGGATCGCCGCCACCAGTCTCACCGGCGCTGCGATCCTCATCTTCTTCGCTCACACAGACCGCGCCTTCGTCGCCGAGCCCGACTACTACGCCAAGGCCGTCGCCTGGAACGACACCGCCCGCCAGCACGCCGCCAACGAGCGCCTCGGCTGGTCGCTCTGCCTCGACGCCGCCCCTCTCATCCGCCCCGGCGAGCCCGTGACGTTCATCGCCGCCCTCCGCGCCCGCGACGGCACGCCGATCAGCGGCGCCGCCCTGCAGTGCGAGGCCTTCCACCGCGCCGACCCCGCCCATCGCCTCACTCCGACCGTCCGCGTGCTCCCCGCGGGTGGCGGGCGCGCCGTGCTCGCCCTCCCCGTCCACCGCCCCGGGCTGTGGGTTCTCCGCTTCACCGCGACGCGCGGGAGCGACACCTTCACGACGGAGTGCGTCCACGACATCCGCACGCTCCAGGACACGATCGAACACCCCCGGAAGGCCACGCCGTGATCCCCCTCGTTTCCGCGGTCTTCATCGCCTCGCTGCTCGGCTCGCTGCACTGCGTGGGCATGTGCGGCGCCTTCCTCGCCTTCGCCGTCGGCGTCGACGCTCCCATCGAGCGCCGTCGTCGCGCCCGCCTGCAGAGCGCGTACCACACCGGACGCCTCATCACCTACACCGCCCTCGGCGCCGTGGCGGGCGCAGCCGGCGCCGCGTTCGATGCCGCCGGAACGCTCATCGGGCTCCAGCGCGTCGCGCTGGTCGGCGCCGGCGCCGCGATGGTCCTCTTCGGCACGCTCGCCGTCCTGCGCATCAACGGCGTGCGCCTCCCGCACCCGCCCGCGCCCCGCGCGATGCACGCCGCCCTCCAGCGCGTGTTCCGCGCTGCGTCCCAGCAGCCCCCGATCGTCCGCGCCCTCGTCACCGGGCTCGCCACCACGCTCCTCCCCTGCGGCTGGCTCTACGCCTTCGTCATCACCGCCGCCGGCACCGCGCACCCCGGACTCGGCGCGCTCACCATGGGCGTCTTCTGGCTCGGCACGCTGCCCGTCCTTGTCGCGCTCGGCACCGGGCTCCAGCACGCGGGCGCACGCCTGGGCGCGCTGGGCCGACGGGTCCCGCTCATCACCGCGCTCGCGGTCATCGGTGTCGGGCTCTCCACCGTCTTCTCGCGCGCCGATCCTTCTGCGTCCCTGCCCCGCGCCCTCGCCGCGTCCGTCCCAGCGCGCCACGAAGTCATTGACCGCGTCCACCACATCAGCGACTCACCGCCACCCTGCTGCGCCGATGACGACCATTAGCGCCCGCATCCCCGCTTCCCTCGTCGCCGCCGCTCCCTGCGCGCACTGCGCCCTTCCTGTGCCCGCCGGGCTCATCGAGGCCGGCGCCGCCCAGCAGTTCTGCTGCAACGGCTGCCGCACCGCCTACGCCGTCATCCGGTCCTGCGGCCTCGACCACTTCCACGACCTCGCCCGCGCCGACCCCACGCCCCGCGCCCCCGCCCGCTCCACCGGACGCAACTACGCCGAACTCGACGACCCCGCCTTCAGAGACCTCCACATCCGCCCCCTGCCCGGCGGCCTGCTCAGCGCCCGTCTCACGGTCGAGAACATCCACTGCGCCGCGTGCGTCTGGCTGCTCGAGCGCCTCCCCGCCGCGCTCGGCGGCGTCACCGAGGCCCGCGTCGATTTCCGTCGCGCACGCATCGAACTCGTCTGGGATCCCGCCGCCGTTCACCTCTCGCAGATCGCCTCGTTCATCGACCGGCTGGGCTACCCCGTTCATCCTGTGCGCGAGCGCGCCGACGCCGACCACCAGCGGCGCCAGGACCGCGCGGCTCTTGTCCGCCTCGGTGTCGCCGCGGCGCTCGCCATGAACACCATGCTGATCGCCTTCGCCCTCTACGGCGGGGCGCTCCACGGCATGGAGCCGCGCTTTGAAGCACTCTTCCGCGTCCTCTCAGCACTGATGGGCGTCGCTTCGCTCGCATGGCCCGGACGCGTCTTCTTCCGCTCCGCGATCGCCTCGCTCCGCGTCCGCGCCCTGCACATGGATGTCCCCATCGCGCTGGCGCTGGGCGTCGGGCTGGGCTCCGGCCTCATCAACACCATCCGCGGCACGGGCGATGTGTACTTCGAGACCCTCTGCACGCTCGTGTTCCTCCTGCTGGTCGGACGCTGGGTCCAGTCGCGCCAGCAGCGCCGCGCCGCCGACGCCGTGGAACTGCTCTTCTCGATCACCCCCTCCGCCGCGCAGCGCCGCGAGCCAGGGGGCGCCGTCCGAACCGTGCCCATCGAAGCCCTCCGAGTGGGCGACATCATCGAGGTCCGCGCGGGCGACTCCGTCCCCGCGGACGCCCGCGTGATCGAGGGCGCCACGCAGGTCAACAACGCCCTTCTCACGGGCGAGTCCCGTCCCGTCAACGCATCCGCCGGGGACAGCATCTGCGCCGGTTCCGTCAACCTCGGTGCGCCCATCGCCGCGGAGGTCCTCGCCACAGGCGAGGCCACCCGCGCCGGGCGGCTCATGCGCCTCGTCGAGGAGAGCAGCGCCCGGCGCGCCCCGATCGTCACCAGCGCCGACCGTCTCGCCGGGCGCTTCAGCGCTGCGGTGCTGGCCCTCGCCGCCATCACCGCGGCCCTCTGGTGGAGCACGAGCCCCGGGCGCGCCGTGCAGCTCGCCGTCGCGCTCCTCATCGTCACCTGTCCCTGCGCACTCGGGCTCGCCACGCCCCTCGCCATCGTCGCCGCCGTCGGACGCGCCGCCCGCCACGGCATCCTCATCAAGGGCGGCGCCGCGCTCGAGGCCATCGCCCGAAGAGGCACGCTCGTCCTCGACAAGACCGGCACCCTCACGACAGGGCGCATGACACTGCACGATTTCGCGGGCGATCCGTCCCTCGCGCCCCTGGCCGCCGCCGTCGAGGAGCGATGCGTCCACCCGGTCGCCCGCGCGCTCGCGCAAGGGCTCCCGCCATCGGCGCAAGCCGTTGAGGTCAACCTGGTCCACTCCCTGGGCGGGGGAGTCGAAGCCACCGCCAACGGACGCCATCTGCTCATCGGCTCCCTCCGCTTCGTCCGCGAACGCCTCACCGACCCGGCCGAGCCCGACTGGTTCACCCGCGCGCTCGACGAGGCCCTCAACGCGGCGCGCACTCCGGTCGCCATCGCGGAGGACGGGCGCCTCGCCGCTCTCGCCACGGTCGACGACGCGCTGCGCGACGACGCCCGCGCGTCCATCGACGCCCTGCGGGCGCTCGGCTGGAGCATCCGCGTCCTTTCGGGCGACCACCCCGAGATCGTCCGCCGCGTGGCCGAGTCGCTGGGCGTGCCGGACGCGCAGCAGGAGGGCGGCGCGACGCCCGAGCGCAAGCAGGAGGTCATCGAAGCCCTCGCGCGATCCGGGCCGGTTGTCATGGTGGGCGACGGCGTGAACGACGCCGCCGCCCTCGGCGCGGCCACCGTGGGCGTCGCGGTCCACGCCGGCGCCGAGGCCTCGCTGGACGCCGCCGATGTCCACCTCTCCCGGCCCGGCCTGGCGCCGCTCGTGGAACTGAGCCGGGGCTCCACGCGCACGCTCCGGGTCATCCGACGGAACCTCGCGGTCTCGCTGGGGTACAACGCGATCGCGGTGGCGCTGGCGATGGCGGGGCTGCTGAACCCGATCGTGGCCGCGGTGATCATGCCCATCAGCGGGCTGACGGTCGTGCTGCTCTCGTGCCGCTCACGCACCTTCGGGGCCGGGCCGTGTCGGTGATCTTCATCATCCTGCCCATCGCGCTGGCGCTGGGGGCCATCGCGGTCGTCGCCTTCATTCTCGCGGTCCGCCGGGGGCAGTTCGACGACCTTGACACCCCGCCGATGCGGATCGTGTTCGACGACGAGGCTCACCCGAGGGCGGGCGGGTCACAGCGCCGCGATCGTCCGCACGAACCGCAGGGCCAGTGACACGATCCGCGACGCGTCCGCCGCCCCGCGCGCGTCCTTGAGCAGTTGGGCGCGGGCCGCGCGCGTCGCCTCGAAGTCGTACCCCGGCTCGACCGCCCGCACCGGCCCCAGCGCCGCTCGCGCGGCCCGTTCGATCTCCGAGGCGTCCTCCTCGAACGACTCGAGCAGGCGCCCCTGCGTGTCGATGACCGCCTGGGCGTGGGCCAGTTCCGCGAGCGCCGCGCGGATCAGCGCCCGTTCATCCGTCGTCAGCGGGCGCAGCGGGTCGCCCTCCAGCAGCGAGGCCAGTCCGTCGGTCTGGGTGTCCTGGTTCATGGGCGGGGCTCCTCGTTGGGGGCCAGCAGGTCTTCGATCAGTTCAGACGCCAGGCGGCGCTCGGCCTCGTCGTCGATTCGAGCGAGCACCGCCCGCTCCCACAGCACGCGGGCCGCGCTGGCGCCAGCGTCGTCGAGCCCGGGCGCCCTCGCCGAGGCATCGAGCAGCGCGCCCGACGACTCCAGTGCGTCCCGCGCGATGCTCCGCACCGCCGCCGCCCGTTCGTCCAGGGCGCGCAGCAGCGCCGCCGCGAGCTCGTCGAACTGGCGGACGGCGCCGAGGCGCGCCAGGAGTTCCAGGCGTGTGCCGCGCCGCGTCGCCATCCGCGCCGCGAGGGCGTAGTCGCCCAGCAGCATCGCCGCCCCTTGCGGAGTGAGGCGCCCGGCGCGGATGTCGTCGATCAGCGCATTGCCGACCGCGGGATCGGCAAGGTCCGTTTCGAGCCGGGCGCTGTCGGCCTCGCCCGCGCCGCTCAGGTACCCCCGCGCGATGAAGGAGCGGTGGATCGATCCGGTCAGCATGGTCCGGCGGACCGCGATCAGCGCCTCCGCCTGCGCGCGGAGCAGCCCGGCGTCCTCCTCCCCGGCGCGGGCCAGTCGCTCAACCGCGTCCCGTTGCGACTCCAGCGCCGGGCGGGCGTCGTGCAGACTCAGGCACCCGGCCGGCGCCATCAGGGCCATGGCGAGCGCCACCGGGACGGTTCCTCGTGGGGTGTTCATGCCCCAACGATGTCGCGGGCGTTGAGCCGGACAAGCGCAGTGACCGGCTCCGCGCGCGGAGCGAGTGTTCCATGTGGAACACATCCCGCGCCGGCGCGCGCCGTCAGGTCAACAGCGCCGGTTCGGGGACCGCTGGCGCGTACTCCTCGTCGAGCACGCGGCGCCAGCCGTCGATCGACTCCACCGCGATGAAGCGCCGGCGCACCTCTTCGGCGCGGGGGTGATGGGCCGCGAAGCGGACGCCGAACTTGCGCATCATGAGCGACGCGCCGCCCTCGCCGTTGACCGCGACGGACAGGTCGAAGTGCTCGCGAAGGACGGCCCGCTGCTCGTCGAGCGTGGGCGGCGCCGGCGGCGCGCCGTCCATCATGGCTCGCGCCTGGCGGAAGATCCACGGGTTCCCGATGCATCCCCGCGCGACGCTCACCGCCTGCACGCCCGTGTACGCGAGCATGCGGAAGATGTCGCGCACCTCCCAGACATCGCCCGAGCCGAAGACCAGTCGCCCGGGGCGGGCGCGGACGAGGTCGCGGAGGAAGGTCCAGCGCGAGGGGCCGACATACTTCTGCTCGACGGTGCGCCCGTGGACGGTGGTCCAGGCGCAGCCCAGGTCGAAGAGGGCGTCGAAGATGCGGTAGAAGTTCCGCTCGGCCTGCGGGCTGTCGTCGCTGCCGCGCCGGAGTTTGACGGTGACGGGGATCGACTCGGGCACCGCGGCGCGGACGGCGCGGAGGATGTCGATGGCGCCCTCGGGCTCGCGCAGCCAGTGCCCGCCCCGCGCCTTGGCGCTGATCTTCCTGACCGGGCAGGCGAGGTTGATGTCGATGGCGGAGAAGGTGCGGGGAGCTACGGAGGGGTCTGGGGTCTGGGGACTGGGGACTGGGATTCTCACCATCGGGCGCCCCGGCCAGCGAGCGCAACGAGTCGGCCGGGCGTGCGCCACCCCATCTCCCGCGCTGCCTCTGTGCCCCACTGCTTCATTGGCGCTCTGGCGCTCTGGCGCTCTGGCGCTTTATCGCTCCGTCCCCCCGTCCCCCCGCCCCTCCGGGTGCAGCACCCGCCACTTCGTCACCGCCTCCGGCTCCCGGGGGTAAATCGGCACCAGCGCCAACGGGTCCGTCGGCGCCAGACCCTCCCCCGCCTCGATCACCGCCAGGGCATCGAACCTGGGCGATTCAACGACAGTCCCCTCCGCGATCACTCCCCGCTCGCGGAGAACCCCCGCCAGCCGCGGGTCTGCGATCACCGCCGCCGGCGCGCCGGGCGGCAACCCCTCGAAGATCTCGCCGAACTTGACGCATGCGCTCCCCGCCGAGGCGCCGCCCGGGTCGAACCGTGCGCACCAGACCGTCTCGTGCTTCCAGGCCAGCAGCACGCACACCCACCGCCCGCGCGCACCGAAGCGGCACCGGAGCGCCGCAGTCGTCGGCACCCCGACGCACCGCGAGCCGGTCACCTCCGCCAGCGCCTTGGCGGTGACGCAGGCGATGCGCAGCCCGGTAAACCCTCCCGGACCCACACTCACCGCAATCTCCCCCAGCTCAGTCGGCGATCGCCCCGCGCGAGCGAACAGCCGAGCGATCGCGGACATCACATCGTCGTCCCGTTCCGAGGCGGGCGCCAGCCGCTCCATGGCGATGGGCCGGAGCCCCTCGGCATCCCGCTGAGCCAGCGCGACCCCGCCATGGAACCCCCCGGGGCCTTTGTCCGGGTTGCTGTTCTCGATCCCCAGGATCAGCGTCGGCACATGGGGCACCGGCTGAGTCTACTGGCCACTCCGGGAGCGCCCGGCCCGGCGCGCCCCACCCGGGCTTCCTGGGTTCCGGGGGATCTGGGGATGCGGGGTTCCGGGGGGGGGGGGTCCGGGGGTCCGGGGGCGGATTCTGAGGGAACCGCCCGAACGGACCGATGCGTACACTGTCGGCCTGTCGGTCGGCATAGGCCGATCACCGCCGCGGGGGCCTGACTCCATGCACCAATCGACTCGCCGCGACACCCCGCGCCCCTCCCGCTTCACTTGGCTGGGGCGGATGCGTCTGCGGCTGATCATCTTCGTCATTGGGATCCCGCTGGCGGCCTTCGGCGCCATCTCCTTCGGCCCTGGCTGGCTGGCGCTGCCGATCGTGGGCGTCGCGGTGGCGGTGGTCTCCGTCAGCGTGAACAAGCTGGCTCAGCGCCTCGCGCACCCCGTGTGCTGGACCTGCGGACACGACCTCTCCTCGCTCACGCCCCACGACCTGGGCGTCGTGTGCCCGTCGTGCGGCTCACTGAACCAGCATTCGCTTTCGAACGCCCTCGCCCTGGCGCTGCCCGACGACGACCAGGACGATCCGGGCGACGACGCCGACAGGCCCTCACAGCCCGCCTGAGGCGCTCGCGCCGCGCCGCATGGGCTGCACCCGCCAGTAGGTCAGCGACCGCCACGCCCACTCCGCCGGCCCGAAGCGGAACCGGCGCAGCCACCAGACGCTCAGCGCCAGTTGCAGGGCCCAGACCGCGAAGACCATCCCCCACTGCCCGGCTCGATCGACCCTTCCCCACAGCCCGAACCCCCAGCCCAGGAACACCAGGCAGAAGATCATCGACTGCATCAGGTAGTTCGTCAGCGCCATGCGCCCCGCCGACGCGAGCATCGCGACGACCGTGCGCAGCGCGCCGCTCCGCCACACCAGCATGACCACCGCGATGTGCCCCAGCGCCACGCCCACGCTGCCGGCATAGTTGAAGTGCCAATCGGACTTGAACAGGTCGACGACATTGAACCCGTGCGCCTCCGACCGCGCGGCGCCCCACCACACCAGCGGCAGCCCGACGCCGTAGCCGATCACGCCCATCAGGGCGTAGAACCGCACCGAACGCTGCGCCGACAGCACGCCCCACTTGAAGAGCGCCATGCCGATGAGCATCAGCCCCCCGGCGCGCCACAGCGTCCAGGTGAAGAAGAGGAGCGTCTGCATGAACACCGCGGTCGTCGCGTTGTGCGCGAGCCAGTCGGCGTAGGAGCCCGTGGACGCCGCCCGCTGCTCAGCGATCATCTCCGGCGTCGGCTGCCTGATGCCCTGGACCTCCGCCCACGCCTCGTGGCCGGTGTCCCGCAGCCACTGGAACATGAACCCCTGCGCAATCGACAGGAGCACCCCGGGCGTCAGCACGGCCGCGCCGATCACCGCCAGCCACTTCGCGGGCAGCCGGCGCAGCGGGAACACCGTCATCCCGCACAACGCGTAGGACAACAGAATGTCCCCGTACCACAGCAGGTACGCGTGCGCCAGCCCGATGAGCGCCAGCCACGCGAGGCGCCGGTACATCAGCCCCGCGACCGACCGCCCGCGCGCACCGGCCCGCTCGTCCATCAGCACCAGCCCGGCTCCGAAGAGCATCGAGAAGACCGCCATCATCTTCATGTCGAAGAACAGGTGACCGATGGACCACAGCGCGCGGTCGAGGCCCTCCAGCGGCCCCAGCAGCGCCGGGTTGAAGAACTTGGCGGTCGAGTGCGCCACATGGGGCACATTCATGGGCAGGATGCCCAGGATCGCCACGCCCCGGAGAAGGTCGATCGCGCCGACGCGCTCCAGCTCGCCTACCGGGCCGAGCCCGCCGCCCGCTGCGCCGACCCGTTCGTCCGCTCGCCCGTGAGCCATGTGAGCGCCCTCTCGGTGTCGGTCAGGTCCGCCAGCGCGAGGTCCGCGCCGGCCCGCTCCAGATCCTCAACGCGGAAGCTGCCCGTCGCCACCCCCAGCGAGCGACAGCCGTGCGCCCGGGCGCACCCGATGTCGTGGGGCGTGTCGCCGATCACCACCACATCCTTCGGCGACACCGCCCGACCCTTCCGCTCCGCGTACCGCTGCATCCCCACCGCCGGCAGGTGGTCCCGCGAGGGCGGATCGTGCGGAGAGTCGCACCCCCAGACCCGGATCTCGAAGTCCTCCGGCTCGATCCCCGCGGCTCGCAGCTTGATCGCTCCGGTTTCCGGGAAGTTGCCCGTCAGCAGGCCCATCGTGGCGCGGCCTTCAGCCCGCAGCGCTTCCAGCAGAACAACGACGCCCGGACACGGACGGGCGGTGTTGGCCTCGGTCAGCAGCGCCTCCAGATGGCGCCGGTAGCCCTCCCTGAAGCGCGCCATCGCGTCCGGCGTGCGGGGGTGGCCGTGGACAACCAGCAGGTCGCCGATGATCAGCGGGTCCAGCCGCCCGGCGTACTCCACCCGCAGTTCGTCGAACGACCCACCGAACATCTCGCGCCCGGCGCGCCCCATGGCCGCAATTCCCGCCCGCGAGGTGGTGATGAGCGTCGCGTCGATGTCCCACAAGATCAGCACGGATTCCAACCCTCCCTGCGCCCCCCACTGCCCCCCC
>DOJA01000179.1:0-254 GCA_003511945.1 Phycisphaerales bacterium
GGCGGGGGCGCCCCCCCCGTCTCCGCCCCCCCCCCCGCGCCCCGGGGGGCCCGCCCGTGTCCTACGCCCCCCCTCCGCTCCGTCGAGCGGCACAGGCGTCTCGCTACTGTCCTCGTCCCGCTCAGCACCCCCAATCCCCATATGCCCGACACCAGGTCCCTGCCCCTTCCCTCGAAGTTTGCCCCGCCCCCACCCGACGAGTACCATCCGCGGCTTGGACAACCGAATCACGACGGGGTGTAGCGCAGCTTGGT
>DOJA01000179.1:388-5996 GCA_003511945.1 Phycisphaerales bacterium
CTTCGTTCGGGACGAAGAGGCCGTAGGTTCAAATCCTATCACCCCGATTGCCGCGCCGCGGCAATGGAGCAGTCGAGACAGGAGCAGTGGAACAGGCGCAGGAGCTCTGGCACCGCAGCCCGCTCCGCCCTGCAACCCGGTCCGAACTGCGGTCCCCTGATCCCCTGCTCTCCTGCTCATCCGCATCGTCACGCCCCAGCGCTCCTGCTCACCCGGCGTCCCTTCATGCCCTTCATGTTCGAGAAGCTCGATGTCTACCAAAGGGCGGTGGACCTCGCGGACGAGATCGCCGCGCGCACCGAGCAGTTCCCACGCGGCTACGGCTTCCTCGTCGATCAACTCAACCGCGCCGCCCTGTCCGTCGCGACGAATATCGCCGAGGGCAATGGCCGCTTCACCAGGCCAGACCGCAGGAACTTCTTCATCATCGCCCGCGGCTCTGTGCAGGAGTGCGTCCCACTGATCGAAATCGCACGCCGACGCGGCTTGGTCGACGACACCGCCGCCGCCGTGATCGCCGAGCGCCTCGAAACCATCGCTCGGATGATCAGCGGCCTCATCAACGGGCTCGACAAGCGACCCGACCCCACCGCCCAACGCACCCCGCCGCGCCCGAGCAGTCACAGTTGAGTTCCACCACACCGATCTGACGACTGGAAAGCGTCCGCGAGCGCGACAGGGGGGCGGGCGTCAGACACCCCCCCTCACCCCCCCACCGCCCGCCTCAGCTCCTCGCTCTCGATCTTCACCATCCCCATCATCGCCTGCATCGCCTTGCCCGCCCGGACCGGGTCGGGGTCGGTGATCAGCTCGATCAGCACCTTCGGGTCGATCTGCCACGACACGCCGAAGTGGTCGGTGATCCACCCGCACGCCACCGGCGTGCCCCCCGCCGCGACGAACTTGCCCCAGTACTCGTCCACCTCCTGCTGCGTCTCGCAGATCACCGCGATCGAAGTCCCCTGACTGAAACTGAACTGCGGCCCGCCGTTCAACGCCGTGAACGGACGCCCGTCGAGCGTGAAATCAACCGTCATCACCGCGCCGGGGTTGAACGGCGAATGCGTGATGCGCGTGATCTTCGAGTTCCGGAACACCGAGGTGTAGAACCGCGCCGCCTCCTCCGCCCGATCATTGAAAGTCAGAAAAGTGCTGATCTGCGGCATGCTCGGCTCCTCTTTCCACCCCGGGCACGATAGCCGACGCCCCCGGCCCGCCGCGCCCGCGAGAGAGCCCGCCGCCGTCCGCCCCGACACTACGATGACGCGCCCGGGGGGCTCGAGATCAACCCTCCAAGTGGAGCACTCCCATGAGCACCCGAATCCCCGCCGCCCTCGTCGTCGCGTTCCTCGCCGGCGCAGCGCTCACCCAGACGACCACTCCCGCCCAACCCCAGGAGCCAGAGCCCATGCGCCTCGGCAACTTCTCCGTCAGTCTGGCCGTCAAAGACCTCGCCGCTTCCCGCGCCTTCTACGAGAAGCTCGGCTTCCGCGCCGTGGGCGGCGACGCCGCGAAGAACTGGCTCATCCTCCAGAACGACACCGCCACCATCGGCCTCTTCCAAGGGATGTTCGAGAGGAACACCCTCACCTTCAACCCCGGCTGGGACCGAGCGGCACAAAACCTCCCCGACTTCGACGATGTGCGCGACATCCAGAAGTCCATGAAGGCCCAGGGGCTGGTCCCCGTCATGGCCGCCGACGAGAACTCGACCGGCCCCGCCTCGTGCATGATCCTCGACCCCGACGCCAACCCCGTCCTCATCGATCAGCACATCCCCAAGCCCGCCAAGTGACCCCGCCCCCGGCCCGCATCCAGCTCCGCCCGGTGGAACTCGCCGACCTGCCGGCGCTCTACACCCACCAGGCCGACCCCGAGGCGATCCGCATGGCCGTCGTGAACCCGCGCGACCCGGACGCCTTTGACCGCCACTGGCGCACCGTGCTCACCAACCCCGAGGTCCACGCCCGAGCCATCATCGCCGACGGCGTGCTCGTCGGATCCGTCAATGCCTTCAAGCTCGAAGGCCGCGACACCGTCGGCTATTGGATCGCCCGCGAGCACTGGAACCGGGGCATCGCCACCCGCGCCCTCGCGCTCCTCCTTCAGGAAGTCCCCGTGCGCCCCCTCCACGCCACCGCGGCGCGCACCAACACCGCCTCGATCCGCGTCCTCGAGCGCTGCGGCTTCCGCATCACCGGCCACACCCTCTCACCCCGATGCGACCGCTACCCCGAGTGCGAAACCACCCACCTCGTCCTCGACCCGCAGCACCGCGCGGAATGACCGACCCCTCCGGCGGGACGGGCGGCCCGCTCGGCGGTGGGACGGATGGCTCGCCCGTCGGTGGGACGGATGGCTCGCCCGTCGGTGGGACGGGTGGCCGCTCGGCGGTGGGACGGGTGGCCCGCTCGGCGGTGGGACGGGTGGCCGGCCCTCCGGTGGGACGGGCGGCCCGCCCTCCGGTGGGACGGGCGGCCCGCCCGTCTCTCCGCGCTCGCGCGAGCTCAATCCGTGCGCGAAGCGAACCACTCTCCACTCCTCACCCCGTCACCATCACCGAGAACCCGCCGTAGCACATCCGCTTCACATCGAAGGGCACCTTCGCGCCCGGCCCGCACAGCTTCGCCAGCCGCGGGTCGGTCATCACCTTCTTGTTCACCGTGTCCCGGTGCTTGCGGCTGCGATACACGATGTACGAGAACACGACCGTCTCGCCCGCCCTCGCCCCCGCCGCGGGGCCGAACGCCCTCATGCCCTTGATCTTCAGGTCCTCTCCCACCGCCTCGATGTACTCCAGCGCGCCGTGCTCCATGAAAACCTTGCTCGCCGCCTTGGACATCTTCCGGTACGCCGCCACATTCTTCTCCGCCAGCGGCAGCACGAACCCGTCGACATACTTCCCCATCGCCAATCTCCTTGATTGGGGGCACCCCCCCGGGGGGCCGGAGGCCTCCGAACGACCGGGCCTTCTCAATGTACCCTCGCCCGAATCGACTGCGCCCTCCCCCGCTACAATCCCCCGCCTGGCATGGCCCGATCATCAGACTCCTACAGATCGCCCTACGCCGCCGCGTACGCGGGACGGCGCGTCGCCATCACCGGCGGCGCGGGATTCATCGGCTCGCACCTCACCAGCGAGCTCCTCGACCTCGGCGCTCAGGTCTCCGTCATCGACGACCTCTCCGCCGGCGACGGTCAGCACCTCTGGTACCTCATCGACACCTACCCCGACCGCCTCCGCTTCCACTTCGCCTCCATCCTTGAACCCCGCGCGCTCAAGGAGGCCCTGCAGGACTGCCAGGTCGTCTTCCACCTCGCCGCCATGAACTCCGTTCAGCGCTCCGTCGAGGAGCCCGAGCGCTGCTTCGCCGTCAACGCCACCGGCACCGTCCGCGTCGCCAACGCCGCCCGCGACACCGGCGCCACGCGACTCGTCTACGCCGGCTCCAGCAGCGTCTACGGCGACGACCCCGCCCTCCCCAAGTCCGAGTCCATGCTCCCGCGCCCGCTCTCCCCGTACGCCGCCAGCAAGTACGCCGGCGAGACCGTTGTCCGCTCCTGGTGGCACTCCTACGGGCTCTCGGGGGTGTGCCTGCGATTCTTCAATGTCTTCGGCCCGCGCCAGCCCGCCGACGGCGCCTACGCCAGCGTTGTCCCCGCCTTCATCCGGCGCCTCTCCGTCGGCCAGCGCCCCTCGATCTACGGCGACGGCTCCCAATCCCGCGACTTCACCCCTGTGGCCAATGTCGTCCATGCCGTGCTGCTCGCCGGCGCCGCCGATCCCGCCACCGTCAGCGGCCAGTCCATCAACATCGGCTGCGCCGAGCGGACGACGATTCTCCAGCTCGCCTCCACCCTTGCGCGACTTGTCGGGCGCCAGGACCTCAAGCCCCAGTTCCAGGAACCCCGCGCCGCCGAGGTCCCCCACTCGGTCGCCTCGATCGACCTGGCCCGACGCCTGCTGGGCTACGAACCGATCAAGCCCGTCGAGGATGGCCTCGCCGAAACCGTCGCTTGGATGAGCCGCGCCGCCGCAGCGGTGTGACTTGCCGGGTGCCCCGTCCCCTCTCTTGCGCTCCCGGTGATGGCGCCGGCCCGCCGCCAGCGTCCGCCACCTGACCGGACCCTGTGGCTTGTCGTACACAGAGGGTGCTCTACCATCCCCGCGCATGTCCCCATCCCTCGGCGCCATCGAGGCCTGGCGCCTCACGCTTCTCCCGCTGGTCACACCGATGGCCATCGTCTGGTCCGTGTCCCCGCACTCGGGCGGCGTTCTGATGGTCCTCGCCCACGCCCTGCTGGTGCTCTTCTGCGCCACCTCCCTGGACGCCGCCTTCCGCCGCGAGTCGCTCGACCCGCGCCTCAGCCCCTGGCGCGACCGCTACCGCATCAACCCCGCGCGCGCCGCCGGGGCCAGCGCCTTCATCGTGTTCGCCATGGCGCTGGTTGTGATCGGGCTCCTTTTCGTCGCTCCGCGGGTGGGCGTGCTCGCGGGTTCGAGCGCCGCCCTCATCGCGCTCACCACCACCCGCTCCGCTCGCGCCGCGCGGAGGTTCATGTTTGCCGAGTGGGCCTGGCCCCTCGGCGCACTGGTCGGCCCCGCGCTGTTCATCGGTCTGCCCGGCTGGAGCGCCGCGGGCCCGCTGACCGCGCCGCAGGACGCCATGCCGGGATCGGTCGTCGCGGGCACGATCGTCGCCGCCCTGATGCTCGGCGCGTGCGTCCTGCTCTGCCTGATCCGCGATGAGCGCGCCGACCGGGTGGACGGACTCCGCACCACTCCGACCACTTTCGGGAGGCCCGCTGCCGCCGCCCTGCTGGCGGTCTGGGTTCTCGCCGCCGCCGCGCTGGCCGCATGGGGCGCCGCCGAGCACGCCTGGGGATGGCCCGTGACCGCGTGCTGCGCCTGGACCGCCCTGCTCACATTCTGGGCCGTGGGCGCCGAGCGCGACGCCCTGGCGGTCGGCCTGTGGTGGACCGGCGCATCGATCACCTCGACCCTGCTGGCGATCGATCTCCTCCGCGCCGCGTGAGCGCCGATGACAGTGCGACCCACCCCCCGGTCGGTCGGGCGTCCCGCGTAACGATCCGACTCCCCAAGAAAATTCAGTCCGCCGCCGGCCCTCAGTGCGCCCGGGTCTGCTCCGCTCCCGCCGGCGCGATCCCGTTCTTCGACTTGTAGTCCTTGATCGCCGCGCGGATCGAGTCCTCCGCCAGCACCGAGCAGTGGATCTTCACCGGCGGCAGGGCCAGCTCCTCCACGATGTCCGTGTTCTTGATCGTCAGCGCCTCGTCCACGCTCCGGCCCTTCAGCCACTCCGTCGCCAGCGACGACGAGGCGATCGCCGAGCCGCAGCCGAAGGTCTTGAACTTGGCGTCCTCGATCACGCCCGTGGTCGGGTTGACCTTGATCTGGAGCTGCATCACATCGCCGCACTCGGGAGCGCCGACGATGCCGACGCCGACATCCTTCCGCTGCTTGACCTCCTTCGTCGTCCCGAAGGAGCCGACATTGCGCGGGTTCTCGTAGTGCTCGATGACCTTCTCGGAGTATGCCATGGGGGGTCTCGGGTCTGGGGTCTGGGGTATCGGGTATCGGGTGTCG
>DOJA01000327.1:0-1832 GCA_003511945.1 Phycisphaerales bacterium
CACTCTCCCCTGCACCCCCGGCGCCCCCGGCACCCTCGTTGCCCCCGGCGCCCCCATCACTCTCGAACAAGCGCACCGACAACACCCGCACCCGTGCGCGACTGCGGTGCGCGAGCGACGCCCACGCCGGGTCCACCTGGGGCGTCCCCTCGATCACCACAGGCAGCACCGGCGCGCCGGACTTCAGCACCAGCAGCCCGATCCCTTCCTTGAACGGCAGGATCGCCCGCGCCGGGCGCTCGATATGCCCCTCGGGGAAAAGGCCCAGCACCCCCCCCGCGTGCAAGTGTCGCAGCGCCTCGCGGAGCCCTCTGGTGTCGGGCGACTCGCGGTCCACGAAGATCACCCGCGCGTACTCCCACGCCCGCTGCGCCGCCGGGATGCGCATGTCGGCCGCCATCATCCACCGCACCTCGAAGGGAAGCGCCGCCTGCACCAGCAGCGGGTCGGCCCCCGAGGTGTGATTGGCCACGACGATCAACCCCCCGTCCCGGGCGGGGTCCCGGTGGGGCACATGCTCCCGCCCGTGAACCGTGAGACGGTGGACCGCCCGCGCGTAGACCTGAATCAACCGGACCACCAGGGCCGCGAGGGGGTCGTCTTCGCCCCGGATGGCCGCGCCCTGCAGCCAATGCGCCAGCGCCGCCAGCGCCAGCCACGCGCCCCCCGCCACTCCGAGAACGACCCATGCGCTCATCGGCTTCAGATCGTATCGGTAAAGACCGATAGCCCCGGGAGTGAGCGCTCCGCCCGTCCACCTCGACCCGCGCCGCTACACTCGCCCCGCGCGCCCGCGCAACGCGGAGGGAGCACTGATGAGCGAGCGATCGCTGGTGATCGGCGTCGATCTGGGCGGGACGAACATGCAGATCGGCGTCGTCGACGCCCAGAACCGCGTGCTCGGTCAGGAGAAGCGCAAGACCAAGGCCGAGCAGGGCGCCGACGCCATTGTCGACCGCCTCGCCCGCGGGATCGCCAAGGCCTGCGAGATCGCGGGCGCCTCCCTGGGCGAGGTCCGCGCCGTCGGGATCGGCGCGCCGGGCGCCATCGACTACGCCCAGGGCGTCGTCATCGAGGCCCCCAACCTCGGCTGGCGGGACTTCCCCCTGGCCGAACGACTCTCCGCGGCGCTGGGCGGACGCCCCGTCCTGCTCGACAACGATGTCAATGTCGCCGTCTATGGCGAGAACAAGCTCGGCGCCGGCAAGGACGCCCGCGACCTGCTGGGCGTCTGGGTCGGCACGGGGGTCGGTGGAGGCCTGGTCCTCAACGGCTCTCTCTACTACGGCGGGTTCGGCACCGCGGGCGAGATCGGGCAGATGATCCTTTTCCCTCGCGCCGCCCTGGGGCACCGGACGGTCGAGGAGTCCTGCTCACGGAAGAATGTCGTCGCGCGGATCTCCCGCCTCGCCGCCGCCCAGCACCGCACGATGCTCTCGGAACTCACCGAGGACATGGAGGACATCGGCGCCGGCACGGTGGCCAAGGCCTACGAGATGGGCGACGACCTGACTCGCCGAGTGGTGAACGAGGCCGCCGACCTGCTGGGCGACGCGATCGGGTCCTGCGTGACGCTGCTGGCGCTCCCGCGTGTGATCCTCGGCGGCGGGCTGACGGAGGCCCTGGGCCAGCCCTTCGTCGAGCGCGTCGCGACGGCGGCCCGCGCTGTGGTCTTCCCGACGCGCCTGAGGGCGGTCGAGTTTGCCGCCACCACGCTGGAGGATCGCGCGGGCCTGCTGGGGGCCGCGCTGCTGGCGCGGGAGAAGTTCGTCAGCGCGGCGTAGCCCCGGCACCGCCCCGACGGAGGGTCTCCTCTCCCGAGGCGGGCGATG
>DOJA01000327.1:1907-16295 GCA_003511945.1 Phycisphaerales bacterium
CGGGCGATTCACTCGCCCGCCGCACGACTCCTCCTCAACTCGTCGGCCCGCCCCGCGTCAAAGGAAGAACCGTCCTGACGATGAGTTGGCGGCACACCCGCACAACTTGTAGAGAATCCGCGCGCCCACATTCGCGTCCCACTCGTTCAAGCCGCCCGGCGCGGGGCACACCTCGTTCAGGTCGAAACCCACCACTGTCCGTCCGCTCTCCATCAGCATCTTCAGCAGCATCGCCGCCCCGTTGAAGGACAAGCCCCCGGGCACGGGCGTCCCCGTGTGCGGGCACAGCGCGGGGTCCAGCCCGTCGATGTCGAAACTCACGAACACGCGCCGCGGCATCCCGTCCAGCATCCCGCGGCACATGTCCGCCCACCGGTCCCCGTCGTCGAGGCGCGCGAACAGATCGGCGTCAAAGTGAGAAGTCACCCGCCCGCCGGCCTCCCGCGCGTAGGCCATTTCCCCCTCCCCGAAGTCGCGGATGCCCACCTGCACCAGCCGCTTCACGCCCGGGATGCGCTCCAGCACATTCCACATGATCGACGCGTGCGACCACGCGAACCCTTCGAACGCCACGCGCAGGTCCATGTGCGCATCCACCTGCAGCACGCCGATCCCATCGCCCACCGCGTCCCCCGCCTGCTCGGCGCAGGCCCGGATCGCGCCGAAGGGTGTCGAGTGGTCCCCCCCCACCACGCCCGGGACCTTGCCCTCCGCGAGCGCCCGGGCCGCGCGCTCGTGGACGAACTCGTTCATCCGTTCGCAGGCGCTGTCCACCTCGCGCAGCGCGCCCTCGTCGCCCGGCTCGGCGCCGCCCTTGGCGATGATCGGCGCCGCCAGCGCCCGCGCCCGGGCGCTCAGCGCCGCGATGCCCCGATCGACCGGCTCCATGAAGATGCCGCGCTCGTAGACGCGCCCGAAGTGGTGGTCGTACAGGTCCACCTGCGCCGAGGCGGCCCGGATCGCGTTCGGCCCCGCCGAAGCGCCCCCGCCGTAGGAGGTCGTCGCGTCGAAGGGCACAGGGATAAGAATGATCCCCGCCTCCTCGCGCGAGTGGGGCAGCCCGAACACGCCCGCGCCCGGGCGGGCGGCATCGTCGGGATTGAATGGCGCCATGCGCCGAGCATACCCCGGCGCACCGGGTGACCTGCGCCCGTGGTGCGGGTCGTGAACTCCCCGCTGCGTGCTGGGAGTCGAGCCCCGCCGGGCGTCGGAACCGCTCACAGAATGACGCCAAGAGGGCCGAGAGAGACGGGCGGGCCGCCCGTCCCACCGAGGAGAGGAGGTCATGCTGTGGGCGGCTCTCAGACGCGAAGACCGCGCCGGGCGTTCAGTCCCGGCGCGGCGGGTTGAATCAGAATTACTTGGGCATGATCACGGTGTCGATCGCGTGGATCACGCCGTTGCTGGCGCCGATGTCGGCCTTGACGACCGTAGCCATGGCGGCCGGGTCGTTGCCGATCATCACCTTGCCGTCTTTGGCGACGATCTGAAAGGTCGAGCCCTGCAGGGTCTTGCTGCTCTCCTTCATCCCGGCGACCTGCGCGGCGCCGAGCTTCTCGCCCGCGATGACATGGTACTTCAGGATGCTCGCCAGCTTCTCCTTGTTCTCCGGCTTGAGCAGCCCCTCGACCGTGCCCGCGGGCAGCTTGGCGAAGGCCGCGTCGGTCGGGGCGAACACGGTGAACGGGCCGGCGCCCTTCAGCGCATCGGCCAGGCCGGCGGCGGCGACGGCGGCGGTGAAGGTCTTGAACTCGGCGCTCGTCGCGGCGGTCTCGACCACGGTCATCGCCGGGGCGGCGGGCTTCGACGGGTGCTCGGAACCCTTGGGGTGCTCGGAACCCTTCGGATGCTCGGACCCGGCGGGCTTGCTCGGCTGCTGCGCGACCGCAACCAGACCAGCGAGAGCGACCACGGACGCAGCGGACAGAACAGCGGACTTCTTCATTTCAGACTTCCTTCCTCTTTCAAGGACTGCACTGCCGGCGCGGAGCGGAACCCGTCGCGCCACCATGGCTCGACGGAACACGACCTCGCGTGCTCAGCCCGACCGGCCAATGTGTTGAGTGAGGTAGCGGCGGAGTTCGGGACTGTGCCGTCCTGCGGCTTTGGGAGCCACGCTCCCGCCCGTTACACCACCGCGATCAGGGGGGAACAATAACAAGCAATTCCCCATCGTCAAGCGGGCTTATGCGCATAGAACGGAATAACGAGGTCGCCCGGTCGGCTCAGGTCGGCTCAGGTCGGCTTGCAGACCAGGACCAGCCGCTTGCGGTCCGACACCACGACCCCGCCGGGCTTCTCGATCGTCAGGGCGAAGAGCGTCGGCCCGGAAACCTTCAGTTTCGGGTCGATCGGGACCACCACATCCCCGGTGGAGGCGATATTGAACACCCCGCCGTCGATCGGGGTGGCCTCCGGCTGGGAGGGATCGAAGATCCAGAGCTGATACTGCTCGACCGCGGGGTCGTTCACCGGCAGGCCGGCGAACCGCATATATCCCGCCTGTCGCTCGCTGCTCCACACCGCCTCGCCGCTCACTTGGACGCTCTGTAGTTCGCCCGCCGTTTGCCAGGATGCCCGGACGACATCCCGCGCGCCGGCCACGGCTGCGATGGAGGGGGCTCCGGTCGATGCGCCCCGGGGCCAGCCACCGACCAGCACGCCGATGACCGCCGCCGCCGCCACCCACCAAGGGGAAACCCCGCCCGAGCGGGCCGGTCGGATCTGTCCGACGATCGCGGGCGCCGGAGCGTTCTGTTCGCGCCGCGCCCGCGCCTCGACCGACCGGCGCAGGTGCGCGGGCATCGGCTGGGCGTCGTCGGGCTCCATCGCCACCTGCAGCGCCGCCACGACGCGGTCGATTGACTCGGGGTCGTCCCCCCCCGCCGGGAGGGCGGCCAGCCGCGCGATCAGCGCGTCGCACTCGGCGGCCTCGGCGCCCGACAGCCCCTGCAGCGCGCGGTCCGCGAGCAGGTCGTTCAGGCGGTCGTGCTGTTCCCGGGTCAGGGCGCTCACGAGACCGTCTCCTTGGCGCTGACGCTGTCTGATTCGAGCACCTCGCGGATGCGGATGAGCCCCCGGCGGGCGTGCGTCTTCACCGTGCCCAGGGGCAGGCCCGTCGCCGCCGATATCTTCTCGTGCGAGAGCCCGTGGAAGATCGACAGCCGCAGGACGCGCTGCTGCTCCTGGCTCAGTTCCTTGAAGGCCCGGGCCGCCCGACCGGCGTCGTCGCTCACCTGCGCCGCCCGCTCCGCGTCGGGCGGGTCGAAGGCGCTGCCCTCGTGGATGGCCTCCGCCCCCGGGCGGCGTCCGGACCTCCGGTTCCGGTCGATCAGCCGACGCCGAGCGATCATCGAAACGAAGGTCGCCTCGCCCGCCACTGTGGGATCGAAGCGGGCGGCGCTCTTCCACACATCCAGGAAGATCTCCTGCACCGCGTCCTCGGCGTCGGTCTGATTGGCGCTGAAGCGTCGCGCCAGCGACCACACCAGCCCGCCGTACTGGTCCAGGACGCCCTGAACCGCGCCGGGTTCGCCGGCGGCGACGCGTTGAAGCAGACTCGGGGTCACCAGAGGGGCAGACTCCTTGTGTGACACCGAGTGTACTGACGCGCCCGCCGCCGGCCAACCGCGCCCCCCACTCCTCCCCCGCTCCCCGCGCCCGCTGTTCGTCGCGAGTCCTCCATGGCGTCGGACCCGATCGGTTTCGGGCGGCCCGCCCTCACCGGACAGGCGCCGGGGTCGAACCAGGGGTGACCCGAAGAGTGGGATCGCCATCGGGACCATCCGCGCACCACGCTTCTCAGTTGGGCAGGATCACGCTGTCGATCACATGGATCACGCCGTTGGAAGCGACGATGTCGGTCTTCACGACATTCGCCATCGCCTTGTCGTTTCCGATGGAGACCTTGCCGTCGTTGGTCACGATGCGGAATGTCTGGCCGGCGAGGGTGGCGCTGCTCTCGGTCATCTTCACCACCTGCGCCGCCTTCACTTCGCCCGGGATGACATGGAAGGTCAGGATCTTCGTGAGGGTTTCCTTGTTCTCGGGCTTGAGCAGGTTCTCCAGCGTCCCCGCGGGCAGCTTGGCGAAGGCCTCGTCGGTGGGCGCGAAGACGGTGAACGGCCCCTTGCCCTTGAGCGCCTCGACCAGCCCGGCCGCCTGCAGCGCCGCGGCGAGGGTCTTGAACTGCCCCGCACCGACCGCGGTGTCGACGATGTCCATGGGCTTGGCCGCGGGGGCCGTGGGGGGCGCTTTGCCGCTGCTGGGGTGGTCCCCCGCAACAACCGCCGCCCCGGTGACCGCCATCATCACGCACGCACCGATCGCCATCAGACGCTTCATGGGCCTCTGCTCCTGAACTGTTCGTTCTTCTGAAGTGTGTCCGAGCCCCGGCAACACCGCCGACACCCGACCCGAAGGGATTCGCCCCGGGCCGCTCGAAAGATTCACGCGGACCCGGACAGATTCGCCGGGGTGCCGGGGCGGCCTCACCACAGAGACACCGAGCCACGGAGGGAGACGGGGATCGGGGGGTTCGGGACTCAGGCATTCGGCCGTCTGGCGCTCTCCGTGCCTCGGTGTCTCCGTGGTTCGTTCGCGGCCGCGCCCGGCGGGAAGAAGGAGTTCACCGCCGAGACGCCGAGAGCGCGGAGGAAGGCAGAGGGAGTTGGGGGTTCGGACCTCCGGACGCTGTCCTCCATGTGTTCCTCTGTGCGCTCTGTGCACTCCGTGGTTGCTTCGGCGCCCCTCCCGGGGGGGAGGAGGAAGAGTTCACCGCCGAGACGCGGAGAGCGCGGAGGAAGGCAGAGGGAGTTGGGGGTTCGGAACTCCGGACCCCGTCCTCCCGGTGTTCCTCTGTGCTCTCTGTGCACTCTGTGGTTGCTTCGGCGCCCCTCCCGGGCGACTCGTTGCGGCCGCTGGCCGGGGCACCCGGGGCCTGAATTCCGGACCCTTTCCGTTGCCTTCCTCCGCGTTCTCCGCGCCTCTGCGGTGAATCCGGTCTCCCTCTTCAGGGCGCCGGAATCAGCCGGATGGTTCGTTCGGTCCGTTCGGTGACCACGCCCAGCACGCGGACTTCTTCCCGCCAGCGCTCGGCCACCAGCCCCAGCCCGGGGGCGAACCAGCGCTCGGTCGTGCGCACCGCCCGGGCCGGGGGCACCGCGGTGACGAAGACCTCCCGCAGGCGCCGGCAGCGGATGACTCGCCCGTCGAGCGTCAGGGGCTGATCGGCGTCGTGCTCCAGCGTCATGTCGCCGGTCCCCTGCGCTCTGATCCGGCGCGGGTTCTCGAGCAGGGGCATGCGCAGGCCCATCGTCTGCACGAATGGGGCGCCGGGGGCGAGGTCGGAGGGCATCGCGAGCGGGGGTGGGGTCATCACCACGCGCACGCCGCGCTCGTGCTGGAGCGACTCCGCCAGCACCAGTCCATCCCGCGCGGGGTCCAGGCGAATCGTGCGTTCCTCGATGGCTTCCGTGTGTCCATCAATGATCGTGCGCACCCGCCACTGGCCGGGGCCGCTCGTGGTGCGCTCCTCGCGGACCTCGCGGACCTCGCGCCCCTCGAGCGATCGGTCGAGCACCTCCCAGCGGCTGACGAGCGCGCCGTCTGACCCGGGCCTCTCCGCGCCCGCGACGGGCTCGCGCTCGCCCAGCGCGACGAACGGGTAGGCATCGCGCAGCGTCAGCGGGCTCGCGGGCGGGGACGCTTCGCCCAGCACAAGCGCGGACGCCGGAGTGGTGGGCAGTCCGGGGGGCAGTCCGGGGGGCAGTTCGGGGGGCAGTCCGGGGGGCGGCGTCGTGGCGCAGCCGGTGACGAACACCAGCGCGAGGATCGCCTGCGCCGCCCCCAGCACGGCTCGGCGTGCGGCACCGGCCCGGCCCCGAGCACCCATCAGGATCATCGTGCCAGAGTATCCCCCGAGGGCCTCGTTCTGGGCGGGATACGACGGAGCGCCCGATATACTCAGGGCAATGCCCCTCGTTCGATATCTCGTCGGCGCCGCGGCGCTGCTGGCGCCCCTGGGGGGGTGCACCGGGCTGGGGGGCGGGAGCGCCAAGACCGGGGGGGAGCAGCCGAGCAGTCTGTTCTCACTCATCGCGCCGCCGACCCCGGCCCAGGCCGCCGCGTGGGCGGTTGATCCCTTCGACGCCGACAAGCGGTACCGCGGGACGCTGATGCTGGCCAACGCGCCCTGGGGGGGTGAGCCGGTGTACATCCGGCTGTACGAGCAGGCGGTGACGGACGGGGTGGCGCTGGTCCGGGCGGCGGGGGTGCGCGGGCTGGCGCTGCACGGGCGTCCGGAGCATGTGCCGGTGGTCATGGCGTCGCTCACCGACGAGGACCGGCTGCTGCGCTGGGAGGCCGCCCGGGCGCTGCAGCGCCTGCACAACCCGGCCGCGGTGCCGGGCCTGCTGCGGCTCCTGGAAGAAGAGAACGAGCCGGAGGCCTTCGTCCGGGCCGAGGCGGCGACGGCGCTGGGGCAGTACGCGGACGCCTCGGTGGTCGAGGGGCTCATCGCGGCGCTGACCGACCGGGACCTGGGCGTGAACCTGGCGGCGCAGGACTCCCTCCGCACACTGACAGGGCAGGACTTCGGGTTCAATGTCCGGGGCTGGCTGGCGTGGCGGAAGAGCACGCCCGACCTGTTCGCCGGTCGGAGCGGGTTCGAGTTCCCGGTCTTTTCCCGGGGACGCCGAGGGCTGGAGTGGATCAACCCCTTCGCGCAGATCCCCAACGAGATCGCGTCGGCGCCGGTGGGCATGGTCGATCCCCTGGCGCCGGAGGCGCCGGAAAACACGGTTCCCGCCCCCCCGACTGACCGAAACAACTGACACGATGCGAGCCGTCCGCTACGAAGGCCCCGAGAAGGGGGTGGTCGTCGACCGCTCGGCGAAGGAGCCGGCGTGCGCGCCCGGCGAGGCGCTGCTGCGCCCCCGCCGGGTGGCGATCAGCAGCACGGACCTGGACCTGTGCTCCGGGGCGCGCCGGTCGCCCCCCCTGACGCTGGGTCACGAGTTCGTCGCGGTGGTCGAGCGCACCAGCCCGCTGGCGGACCAGAAGGAGCGCGCCCGGGCGCTGCAGGGCAAGCGGGTGGTGGGGACGATCGCCACCGCCTGCGCCGAGTGCGACCTGTGCACCGCCGGGCTGAGCGCGCACTGTCGGCGCCGGACCGTGCTGGGCGTCGACGGGCGCGACGGGTGCTTCGCGGACCTGTTCACGCTCCCGATCGCCAACCTCCACCCGGTGCCCGAGGGGGTCGACGACGAGCGAGCGGTGTTCGCCGAGCTGCTGGCGTCGGCCCACCACGCGGTGCGCATGCTGCGCATCGCGGGCAAGCCCTTCGTGACCGTGCTGGGGGACAACGCGATGGGCCTGCTGTGCGCGCAGCTGATGGCGGGGCTGAACGCCTCGGTGCGCATCGTCGGGCGCCACGAGCACAAGATGGAGATCGCCGGCAAGTGGGGCGTGAAGCACCGGGCGCTGAGCGACATCGGGCTGCGGGCCGATCAGGATGTCGTCGTGGACTGCACCGGCACGCCCGAGGGGCTGACCACCGCGATGGCGCTGGCCCGCCCGCGGGCGAAGGTGCTGCTCAAGGGCTCGCTGCTGCCGGGGCGGGGAGAGTCCCGGATCGATCTGTCGCCGATTGTGCAGAAGGAGCTGGAGATCCTGGGCAGTCGCTCGGGCCCGCTGGCCGAGGGGCTGGACCTGCTGGCGCGGGACGCGGTGGATGTGGTCTCGCTCATCACCCGTCGCACCCGCCTGGACGACGCCCCCGCGGCGCTCCGCATCGCGGCGGACCCGGCGCAGATCAAGGTGGTGATGGAAGGGTGAGGAGTGGAGAGTGGAAAGTGGAGAGTGGAAACGAAATGTCGAGCGCTCAACGGCGAATCACCCCCGGCTCGTTCCCTGACTTCATCTCCGCTTTCCACTATCCACTTTCCACTTTCCTCCACTACCCCCTCCACGCCAGCACGACGACCGCCCCCGCCAGCGCAATCCGGTACCACCCGAAGGCGGCTAGGCCGTGGCGGGTGAGGAATGCGACGAGCCACTTGACCGCAAGCGCAGCGCTCACGGCGGCGACCACCAGGCCGAGCGCGACCGGCGCGACGCCCAGCGCCTCGAACAGATTGGGCGCACCGGTGTCGCGCGACTCCTTCAGGTTCTTGGCCAGTTTGTAGACGCACGCCCCGCCCAGCGTCGGCAGCCCCAGCAGGAACGAGAACTCGGCGGCGTCCTTCCGCCTCATCCCCAGCATCACCCCCCCGGCGATGGTCATCATCGACCGCGAAGTGCCCGGCCACATGGCGACGCACTGCATCAGGCCGATCGCCAGCGCCTGGCGCCGCGACAGGGCGTCAACCGTGATCCCGCCGCTCCCATCCGACCCGTGATGGCTTGATGGCTGGATGGCTCGATCCCTCTTCCCCAGCCAGATCATCCACACGCCCCCCAGCGCTAGAGCGGCGACGACCGGGCCGGTGCGGAACAGGTGGGCCTCGATGAGGTCGTCCAGCAGCACGCCCAGCACGGCGGCGGGCAGGAACGCCACGAGAAGATTGATGAGAAGGCGGCGCCCCGCGTCGTCACGCGCCACGACGCCGCGCAGCATCTGGAGCACCCGCGAGCGGTACAGCCCGAGCACCGCGAGGATCGCCCCGCCCTGCACGACGATGGTGAACGCGTCGACGGACGCCTTGCGCTCGGGCGAGTCGAGCCCCATCAGCGCCGAGGCGATGATGAGGTGGCCGGTGGACGAGACCGGGAGGAACTCGGTGACGCCTTCGATGAGGCCGAGGATGACGGCTTGGAGTGGGGACAAGGGGGAGTGGAAAGTGGAGAGTGGAGAGTGGAAATGGGAACTTTCGCTTGCTGGCAATACCTCTATCGGCGGTCTCGGCGGCGGGTGGCGACAATCATGGCGTTGAAGATCTTGAGCAGATCGAGGCACTCGGCTTCGAGTGGGTCCAAGCGTGCGACGGGGAGCCACCCGTTGCGGCCGATGAGTCGGATCCAGAACCGCGTCTCGCTGAGCTCCTTCACGCACACGCCCAGGCACCGGCAGAAGTCCGCGCGGCTGACGGCCTGATCCGCCTCGAAGAGGTTGGCGCCGACGGAGGTCCCGGCGGCGGCCACCTGCCCGACCAACCGTGCGGTCGGCACTTGGTCCTTGATCGCAGCGGCGACGGCGAGGACGCGGTCGCAGAAGGACTCAACGCGGAGCAGAAGGTCCGGCGACAACCGAGACATCGGCCGCACGCCCCCTGTCACCGTTCAGAGTGTCCCCTCTCCGATTTCCACTCTCCCCTTTCCACTTTCCACTTTCCACTTTCCACTCTTGTCTCACGCATACCTGATCCACTTCAGCAGCCCCAGCAGGGTCGGGGGCTTGCCGTACATCAGGACGCCCACGCGGAAGACTTTGGCGGCGATCCAGATCATGGCCACGACGCCCAGGAAGCCCGCGATCGTCGAGCCGACGAGTTCCCACAGGGGCACCTGGTACGAGGGCTGGCTCAGGCGCATGACCATCGCAAAGGGCGTGGTGGGCGGGAAGAACGAGGCGGCGGTGGCGATCCACGAGCCGGGGTTCTCCAGCAGCGGGAACATCAGCAGGAAGGGCATGAAGGTGAGGAGCATGATCGGCGCGTACAGCGCCTGCGCCTCGCGGATCTCGGTGACCGCCGACCCGACCGCGAGCATCATCGCGCCCAGGAAGGCGTAGGCCATCAGGTAGTACACGACCGTCCAGGGAAGCACGCCCGCGGGGATCTGGGAGAGGACATTGAAGTTCCGCGCCGCCGCCAGGCCGACCCCGGCGTAGACCGCCATGAGCGCCAGCCCGACCAGGCCCTGTCCGATCAGTTTGCCCAGCAGCAGCTCGCGGACCGAGCACGCGGAGAGGATGACCTCCATCACGCGCGAGCCCTTCTCCTCCAGCGTGCCCATCATCAGGTACTGCCCGCCCGTCATCGAGCCCATGAAGATGAGCATCAGGAAGATGAACGGCAGGATGCGGACGAGCGCGTCGTTGCTCTTCTTCTCTCCCTCGCGGGTGACGAGGACAGCGTCGGCCTCGGTCCGCGCGTTCGAGACGGCCCGGACGGCGACGGGGTCCATCCCGGCGCGCCGGAAGCGCTCGTCCTCGATGACGCGCTCGACGCTGCGCCGGAGCGTCCGCGCGTGCTCGGGGCGGAGGGTCTCGCCCTGGATGAACTGGTACGACCCGCGGGGATCGGGCGCTGCGCCCTCGCCGGGCGGCGGGGCGCCCTGGGGCACGAGCGTCAGGGTGTCCTCGGTCACGCTGACCACCGCCAGCACCTCACCCGCCCGGGCGCGCCCGCGCTGCGCCTGCATGTCCGCGTCCGCGGGGAGGCGCTCCAGCGTCACCCGGGGCGCCGGCTCCGCGAGAGAGGCCATCGCCAGCCGTTGCTCGACCTCATCCTCCGGCACGCCGAACTGCAGGGCCTGCTCCTTGGCGATCCGTTCGAGGGCCTCCCTCTCGCGTCGGCTCCGCTCGGCGGCGGCCTCCGGGGAGAAGTGGGCCTCCAGCCCGGAAGCGACCACGCTGTCGCGGGTCGCGTCGAGCACCGCGAGCGTGCCCTCCATGGGCGGGCGCCGGAAGTTCATCGCGCCCACGCCGAACATCGCGCCCCAGATGAGCGCGGGGAGGACGACGGCGCCGACGAAAAAGGCCCGGGTGAGGGCGGTGGCGCGGAACTCGCGCCAGGCGATGACCGCGATCTTTTTGGAGGCGCTTCCAGAGTGACTCGGAGAAGGGCGGCGCGACAGGCGGGACGCCTCTCCCACCAGAGGGGCTGGGTCGCTCTGTGAGGAACTCTTAGGCATCGGCGTTGACCTCCGATGATGCCGCGGGGTCGCCCAGCATCTCGCGCAGGACATCTTCAGAATCGCCCGGGTCGACGAGGTGGACGAACACATCCTCGAGCGTGGCCCGACGCAGCTCGACCCGGCGCGTCGGCACGCGCTCCACGATCGAACGCATCACCGCGCCCGCATCGGCGACCGCGTCCAGCCGGGCCTCGAAGGTCCGGCGTTCGCCCGCGTGCGCGACCGCGTGGACGCCCGGGACGGATGCGAGCGACGCGCGGACGGCCTCGGGCGCCTCGCCGCTGAGGGGCTCGACGACGATGGTCTTGGGGTCGAACTGGCTGCGGATCTCGTCCATGGAGCCGTCGAGGATCTTGCGCCCCTTGTTGATCATGAAGATCCGCGTGCACAGCTGCTCCGCGGAGTGGAGCACATGCGTGGAGAAGATGATCGTGCGCCCCTGGCGGTGCATTTCTTCGATGAGGGAGCGCATGAGCCGCGCGTTGACGGGGTCGAGCCCGCTGAAGGGCTCGTCAAGGATGATGAGCTCGGGGTCGTGGATGATGGAGGCGAGGAACTGGACCTTCTGCTGCATGCCCTTGGAGAGCTCCTCGCAGCGCTTCTTCCTGGCGTCGGGCAGCGCGACGCGCTCGAGCCAGTCGTCGATCTTCCGGGACAGGCACGCGCCGCCCAGCCCCTTGAGGTTCGCGATGTACGACAGGAACTCGCCGACGCGCATCTTGCGGTACACGCCCCGCTCCTCGGGGAGGTAGCCGATGCGGTCCTTGCTCTCGGCCGCGGAGGGCCTGCCCAGCACCGAGACCCGCCCCTCGTCGGGCAGGAAGATGGCCATGATCATCCGGATGGTCGTCGTCTTCCCGGCGCCGTTCGGGCCCAGGAACCCGCACAGACTGCCCGTCGGCACCACCAGGTCCAGCTGGTCGACGGCGGTCTTGTCCCGGAACCGCTTGGTGACCCCCTCGATGACGATCGCGCCTTCGGGCACGGTGGACCTCCCCTTGCTCACCCGCCCGGCACGGGAACTCCCCTTTTCCCACTCCGGGCTCGCCGATCATATGGATTCTGTTCAGTGCGGTTTCGTGAGGCGTGGCATCCTGCCCGACCTGGGTCGAAGAGGAGCCGCCCAGAGAGTGACACGAAGGGGGAAGGGAGAGACGGGCGGGCCGCCCGTCCCACCGGGGAAGGGATGTCATGCCGTGCGGAGTTCCAGGACCCCGGCCGACTCCGTCGGGTTTGATTCCATCGCTTTATCCGGATAAACGGATATACTCTTCCCATGCCCAGCACCTTCGCGCAGCACCTCGCCCGGCGCGTCCTCGTCTTCGACGGGGCGATGGGGACCTCCATCCACAAGTGCGACTGCGACCTGCACCGCGACTACCTGGGGAAGGAGAACTGCACCGAGATCCTCGTCCAGACCCGCCCGGAGGTGATCCAGGGGATCCACGAGTCGTTCCTTTCGGTCGGGGCGGATGTCGTCGAGACCGACACCTTCGGCGCCAACCGGCTGGTGTTCGCGGAGTTCGACCTCGTCGCGCAGACCCGCGCGCTGAACCGCCTGGCGGCGGAGGTGGCCCGGGCGGCGTGCGCGCGCCACTCGACCAAGGACAAGCCGCGCTTCGTTGCGGGTTCGATGGGGCCGGGCACGAAGCTCATCACTCTGGGGCACACGACCTGGGCGCAGATGCTCGATTCCTACGCCGAGCAGGCCCGGGGGCTGCTCGACGGCGGGGTGGACCTGTTCATCATCGAGACGGCGCAGGACATCCAGCAGGTGAAGTGCGCGATCAACGCCTGCCTGAAGGCCCTCGACGAGCGCGGGCTCACGACCGACGACATCCCGATCTCCTGCTCGGTGACGATCGAGACGACCGGGACGATGCTGCTGGGAACGGAGATCGCCGCCGCCGCCGAGGCGCTGCGGAGCTTCCCGATCATCTCGCTGGGGCTGAACTGCGCCACCGGCCCGCAGGAGATGACCGAGCATGTGGCGTGGCTGTGCCGCCACTGGGACCGGGCGGTGAGCGTGATCCCCAACGCGGGGCTGCCGGTGCTGGTGGAGGGCAGGACCGACTACCCGCTGAAGCCGGGGCCGTTCGTCGAGACGCTGATGCGCTTCGTGGAGCAGGGCGCCAACATCGTGGGCGGCTGCTGCGGCACGACGCCCGAGCACATCGCGCTGCTGGCCAGCGCCGTCGCTGGGCGCACCCCGGCGCCGGTGCGCAAGGAGCCCCCGGCGCCGGGGTGCTCGTCGCTGTATTCCGTGGCGGAGTTCCGCCAGGACAACTCGTTCCTCATCGTGGGCGAGCGGACGAACACCAACGGCAGCCGCCAGTTCAAGAACCTCCTGAACGAGGAGAACTGGGACGGGCTGGTCTCGATGGGCAAGGAGCTGGTCCGCGACGGGTCGCATGTGCTCGATGTCTGCGTCGACTATGTGGGACGCGACGGCGTGCGCGACATGACCGAGGTGGTCCAGCGCTTCGCCCGCCAGGTGTCGGCGCCGCTGATGATCGACTCGACGCAGGTCGATGTGATCGAGGCGGGGCTGAAGCACGCGCCGGGCAAGTGCATCATCAACTCGATGAACCTCGAGGAGGGCGAGGAGAAGCTGGCGCACATCTGCGCCCTGGCCCGGACCTACGGGGCCGCGGTCGTCGCCGGGACGATCGACGAGGACCCCATCGAGGCGATGGGGAAGACCGCCGAGCGGAAGATCGCCATCGCGCGGCGCATCCACGACCTCGCCTGCGGGAAGCACGGCGTTCCCGCGCACGACATCCTGTTCGACCCGCTGGTGCTGCCCATCACCACCGGGGTGGAGGCGGACCGTCGCCTGGCGCTGGAGACGGTCGAGGGCATCCGGCGCATCGCGCGCGAGCTGCCCGAGTGCCAGACGATGATCGGGCTGTCCAATGTGTCCTTCGGGCTCAGGCCCAACGCGCGCGTCGTGCTGAACTCTGTGTTCCTGCAGGAGTGCGTGCAGGCGGGGCTGACCGGCGCGATCGTCCACGCCTCGAAGATCCTGCCACGCAAGGACATCGCGCCCGAGCGCTGGGACGCGGCCCTGGACCTCATCTACGACCGGCGCGAGGCCCACGACCCGCTGCTGCGCTTCATCGAGTTGTTCCCCGAGGGCGAGGGCCAGGGCGCGGGAGCGAAGAAGAAGTCGCTCGCGGACCTGCCGCTCGAGGAGCGCCTGCAGCGCCACATCATCGACGGCGAGATGCGCGACCTGGGCGCCACGCTCGACGCGGCGCGGGCGGTCTACCCCCCGCTGGCGATCATCAACGACCATCTGCTGGCGGGGATGAAGGTCGTGGGCGACCTGTTCGGCTCGGGCGAGATGCAACTGCCGTTCGTGCTGCAGTCGGCGGAGGTGATGAAGGCGGCGGTGCGCCACCTCGAGCCGCACATGGAGAAGGCGGAGGGCGGCTCCGGGGCGCAGGGGCAGCGCAAGGGGCTCATGGTGCTCGCGACGGTGCAGGGCGATGTGCACGACATCGGCAAGAACCTGGTGGACATCATCCT
>DOJA01000327.1:16368-16512 GCA_003511945.1 Phycisphaerales bacterium
AAGAACCTGGTGGACATCATCCTGTCCAACAACGGCTACACGGTCGTCAACCTGGGGATCAAGCAGCCGCTGCAGTCGATCCTCGACGCGTGGAGGCAGCACAACGCCGACGCGATCGGGCTGTCCGGGCTGCTCGTGAAGTCG
>DOJA01000162.1 GCA_003511945.1 Phycisphaerales bacterium
CGGCCCCGCCCCCGGCCCCCCGGGGCAGTTCGCCCAGGACGAGCGGGCGCCATCCCCAGGGGTCGCGGGCGACCTCGACGCGATCGTGGAAGAGGAGGACGAGCGCGAAGGCGCCGCGGAGTTCGGCCAGGGCGGTGGCGAGGGGGTCCTCGCCGTCGTTGTGGGTGGAGGAGGCGATGAGCTGGAGGATGACCTCGGTGTCGGAGGAGGTGTGGAAGGCGTGGCCCTGCTCTTCAAGGCGGCGTCGGAGGTCGAGGGCGTTGGCGATGTTGCCGTTGTGGCCGATCGCCACCGGGCCGCCTTTGTAGTGGCCGACGAAGGGCTGGGCGTTGTCCCGGCTGCTCGAGCCGGTGGTGGAGTAGCGGTTGTGCGCGATGGCGCCGCCCGGCAGATGGGGGCGGCTGTCGGCGTGGGCGTCGAGGCGGAGGACGGCGGCCTCGGAGACGGCGCCGGCGACCAGCCCCATCTCGGCGACCCGCTCGAGCGTCCGGCCGTTCGAGACGGCGATGCCCGCGGACTCCTGGCCTCGGTGCTGCAGGGCGATCAGACCGGCGTAGGCGAGGCGGGCGGGCTCGGGGACGCCCCACACGGCGAACACGCCGCACTTCTCGACCGCCTCGGGGTGAGCGGGGCAGGGCGGGGCGCTCATGACGACGGGCAATCGCATGGAGGAGGTCCTCGGGGCGCGAGGGGGAGGAGGGATCGTAGCGTGCCCCCCGGCCCGGCCCAAGGGGTAGCGTCCGGGATTGACGGAGGGCGGGGAGTGCGGTCTAATACGCGGCTCGAAACCGACCGGACCCCCTCCCCCCGACGCGCCGTTGCGTGGAGCGGGAGGCGCAGCCCGCAGACGCGGTCCACTGCCACGGGTCGCTTCCCCGAAGCACCCCCCTGCTCCCGCGGGCGGGGACGGAGCACTGAATGGCTCGTTACCTCGGACCGAAGGTCAAGTTGTCCCGTCGCGTCGGCGTTCCGATTGTCGACACCCCCAAGCACACCGCCAAGCGCCAGCTGACGCCCAACGGCATCCACGGGTACCGCGGACGCCGGCTGCGGGACTACGGGGTTCGCCTGATCGAGAAGCAGAAGCTGCGGTTCCACTACGGGATGCTCGAGAAGCAGTTCCGGCGCACGCTCGACGACGCCCAGCGCCTCAAGGGCAACACGGGCGAGCGGCTCATGCAGCTGCTCGAGCGCCGGCTGGACAATGTGGTGCGCCGGGCGGGCGTGGCGCGGACCATCTGGGCGTCCCGCCAGATGGTGGCGCACGGCCATGTCCGCATCAACGGGAAGAAGTGCGACCGGGCCTCGGCGCGGGTCGAGGTGGGCGATGTGATCACCTTCCGGGACAAGATCCACTCGTTGATCCGGGACAACATGGAGTCGATCGTCGGCCACCAGGTCCCGGAGTGGATCGAGTTCACACCGGCCGAGCTGACGATCAAGGTGTTGTCCGTGCCGTCGTCGGACCAGGTGCCGTTCGATGTGAACACGAACCTGATCGTCGAGTTGTACCGCTGATCGAACGGATTCTCGGCCGGCCCCGGTCCCGAACCGGGTCCGGAACAGGCGGACGGTGCGCATGCTCAAGTTTTTCCGAAAGTACAAGAACATCGTGCTCGTCTTCGGCGGCACGATCCTGATGGTGCTGTTCCTGCTGCCCTCGGGCATGAGCCAGCTCATGGGCGGGGGGCGCGGGATGACCGTGGCCCGCATGGACGGGCGGAAGATCTCGTACGCGGACCTGCAGCAGGCGGAGAACGAGCTGCGCCTGGCGCTCCAGGTATTGGACCAGTCGTACCCGCTGCTGGGGATCGACCCGCGGGACGCCGCCGCGTGGGTGGCGCGGACGCACGAGGCGGAGCAGGCCGGGCTGGTGGGCGGCCCGCGCGACGGGCGGGCGTTCCTGATGGAGGCGGCCAACTTCCTGTTCGACTTCAACCTGTTGATGGTGCAGTCGCGGTTCGGCGCGCAGAACGCCCAGCAGCTGCTCACGCGCCGCGACGAGATCATCAAGGATGTGTACGCGCGGAACGAGCAGGCGCTGGCCGCGGCGAGCGCGGGACTGATGACGCCGGAGCAGGCCGAGCGGGCGCTGGCCAGGGCGTACGGCGTGTACCGGATGGTGCAGGCGACGAACCCGTCCACGATTCTGTCGCGTCCGGGGGCGTTGCTCCTGGCGAAGCAGGCGTTCGACACCGCGACGGTCGGCGCGGTGCTGATCCCCGCCGCGAAGGTGGCGGAGACCGTGGCGGACCCCACCGACGAACAGATCGCGGCGCACTTCGAGAAGTTCAGGGGGGTTGACCCCGCGGCGGACCCCGACGGCGTCGGCTATCTCCAGCAGGCCCGGGTCGTGCTGGAGTGGCTGGTCGTGGACCGCAGGGTCATCTCGGACCGGATCGTGCTCGACCCGATCGAGATGAACAAGTTCTGGCGCCAGAACCGCACGCGGTTCCCGGGCGAGTTCGCCGACACCCGGACCGCGGTCGAGACGGCGTACCGGGCGGAGCGGACGGAGGCGGCCGTCGCCCGCGCGGAGGAGGTGCTCCGGCGCGAGATGTTCCGGTCCACCGAGGGGCTGCCGGGGACTTCGCGCCGGCGGACGCTGCCGCCCGAGTGGGCGCAGCGGATGCCCTCGCTGACCGCGCTCGCGGGCGCGGTGGAGACGGACCTGAAACAGTCGTTCAGTTTTTCTGATGCGTCGGGGCAGCTCGCGCGGGCCTACGGGCGCTCCCCCTGGATGGACCGCGAGGCGCTGGCGTCGCTCCCGGGGATCGGATCGTCGGTGTTCCCGCTGAACCAGCAGAACCAGATCCCGTTCCCGGACCTCGTGATGGTCGCACAGGAACTGGGCGGCGACGAACGGTTCGGCGTGCAGGTCGGGCTGGTGTACGGCCCGCTGTCGACCCAGGGGGGCGACGATTACTACTTCCGCATCCTCGAAGCCCAGAAGCAGGGGCCGGCGGAGTCCCTCGATGCGGTGCGCGGGCGGGTGGTGAACGACCTCAAGATCCTCGAGGCCCTGTCGCGGCTGGAGGCGGAGCGTGAGGTCTTCGTGGAGCGGGCGCGGGCGGACGGGCTTTCGATGCTCGCGGGCGCGTTCGGGTCGAGCGCGCAGTGGGACATCGAGGTGACGGCCCAGGGCCTGACCGGCACGGGGGTGGGGTTCCTGGATCCCCGACTGGACACGCCGGAGTTCCGCGACGCGGTGATGGGCGCGGTGCGGGGGCTGTCCCCTGATCCCGCGGCGCTGGCGGAGAACGACCCCTCGCGGTTCGTGGGCGTGGTGGTCCGCGGGGCTCGCGGGCTGGCGGTTGCGCAGATTCTGAAGTGGCGCCCGGCGACGGTGGAGCAGTACCTGGAGTCTCCCATCGAGATCCGGGGGCTCTCGATCCGTCGCGACCCGGAGACCAACCCGCTGGCCAACTTCAGGAGCGATGAGGTGGCCCGTCGCGTGGGCTTCAAGGACATCGCCGGGGTTGGCTCGGCGGACCGAGAACCGACCGACGCCGAGGCCTCGCCCGAGGCCTCGCCCGAGACCCCCGCCGGCACTTCCACCGGGACCCCCGCCGGCACCCCCACCGACACCCCGGCCGGCACCC
>DOJA01000273.1:0-374 GCA_003511945.1 Phycisphaerales bacterium
GCCGCGCCGGACGACAAGGTCGCCGAACGCGGAGGGGCGCTCCGGGGGCGGGGGATCCGGGGGATCGAAGGCGGCCAGCCGTCGTGTGGGCGCGTCGTAGCGCCAGAAGGCCGCGTGGGGGCAGTGGACTGACGCGCTGCGGAAGAGCGCCGCCGCGGGGGGCCAGTGCTCGTCAGCCAGGATGAGGACGACGGTCAGCCCGGATGGGCGATGGGTGCGGCGGCCCTGCTCGCGCCGGACCAGCAGCGCCATCGCCTCGTAGGGGTTCCTGCAGAGGACGGGGTCCATGCCCCGCTCGTGCATCGCGTCCATCAGGTCGCGCGGAGGGGGGGGCGGTGCGGGCGCGGAGGGAGAGCCCCCCCCCCCCGGGGGGG
>DOJA01000273.1:478-3207 GCA_003511945.1 Phycisphaerales bacterium
CCCCCCCCCCCCCGGGGCGCTGGGGGCTGGGGCGGCGAGGACGACGCACACTCCGCGCGCTGATGTCTGGCGGGCCTCCGGCCCGTTCCCGGTCATACTCAAACCCTAGCATTCGATCGCGTCGGGTCGGAAATGAGTTGGCGTCGCTTTTCGGTGGATTTCTCAACAACGGGCCCTGTGCGGGTGGGTCTCGTCCCCGCGGGTAAGTCCGAGAAGGCGCCGGGCGGCGTCCGCGGCGCCATCGGCGGGGCCGAGCGCGCGCAGCGACGCCCTCATCCGCGCCCTGCGGTTGGGATCCGTCAGCAGAGGGGCCAGCGCGGGGGCGAGGTCGTCGGCGGTGCGCGCGGGGTCGACCGAGTCGCGGCAGAGGATCGCGCCCCCCGCGTCGACCAGGGGGCGCGCGTTGCGCGCCTGGTGCCCGTCCGTGTGGAAGGGGTAGGGAAGGAAGACACAGGGCACGGACGAGGCCCACACCTCGCCGACGGTCCCGGCGCCGGCGCGCCCGATCGCCAGGTCGGCGGCCCCCCAGGCGTCGCCCATCCGCTCGATGAACGGCACGACCCGCGCGGGGATGCGGGCGGCCTCGTACGCGCGGGAGAGGTCGTCACGGTCGGCGTCGCCGCACTGGTGAAGGGCCTGCCAGCCGGTGAAGGGGCCGGGGTCGCGTCGAAAGACTTCGATCACGGCGCGGTTGATTGTCGTGGCGCCCTGGCTGCCCCCGGTGATGAGCAGCGTGGGACGCCCGGGGTCGAGTCCGAGTCGGCGTCGGCACTCCGATGCGTCGGCGTTGGGCGAGGCCGAGGCGCGGACGATCGGGCGCAGACGCGCCCACGACGCCGGCACCGAGGGCGCATCCGCGGCGGAGAGCAGCAGGCGGGCGTGCCGGGCGATCCAGCGGTTGGCCTTGCCCGGGACCGCGTCGAGGTTGATGAGCGCCACGGGGAGCCCCTCGGCGCGGGCGGCCTGCACCACCGGGGCGGCAGCGAACCCGCCCATCGAGACGACCGCGGCCGGCGCGCGGGCGCGCTCCTGGCGGAGGATCGTCCGCGAGGCACGCACGGAAGCGCCCCAGTTCCACACGAAGCGCGCCAGCACGCGCGGACGCAGGCCGAAGGGCTGGGCGGGGATGGGAGTGAACGGCTCGGCCGCGGCGCTCAGGATGCGGGCGTCGATCGGACGCCGGGAACACACAAACACGCAGCGGGCGCCGGGGTCGAGCGCGCGCAGTTCGTGAGCGATGGCCAGGGCGGGGAACAGGTGCCCGCCCGTGCCTCCGCCGGCAAAGAGAAGGGTGATCGCGGGCGCGACGGGCGTCGGCGCGCCCATTTACGCCGCCGTCGCTCGGGCGGTGTGGACGGGGGAGTATCGGGGCGCCGGGACCGGCGCGGGGCGGGCGGTGTCGAGGGCCTCGCGCTCGCCCGCCCGATCGATGGCGATGAGCAGCCCGAACGAAGCGGCCGTCAGGATCCAGCCGGTCCCGCCCGAAGACAGCAGGGGAAGGGCGATGCCCTTGGTGGGCGCCAGCCCGGTGACGACCATCAGGTTCATCACCGCCTGGAGCCCGAAGGTGGTGACGATGCCCAGCCCCAGCAGGCGCAGCGCCGGCGCCCGCGCGCGCCGGACGACCGCGACCCCCGACCAGAGGAGGGCGGCGAGGAGCGCGATGACCATCGCGGCGCCGGCGATGCCCAGTTCCTCGCAGATGACGGCGAAGAGGAAGTCGGTGCGGTCCTCGGGGAGATAGCCGAACTTCTGGAGCCCGAAGCCGAGGCCGCGCCCGGGGCCACCGCCGTTGGCGACCGCGACCAGGGACTGGATCATGTGGTAGCCGGCGCCCTCGGGGTCGGAGTAGGGGTTCATGAACGCGGTGAGCCGGCGCATGCGGTAGTCGCTGGTCAGCACGGCGGCGGCGAGCCCGGCGGCCCCGATCGGCGCAAAGGCCAGCAGGTGCCACAGCCGGGCGCCCGAGGCAACGAGCACGACACACGCGGACGCGGCGATCAGCACGCCCGTGCCCAGATCCTCCAGCGCGATCAGGGCGGCGATCGGCATGACGACCAGCAGCGCGGGCAACAGGCCCCGGAAGAACGAGGCGAGCTCGCCCCCGCGCCGGGCGGCGTACCAGGTCAGCACGAGCAGCACGCCCCACTTGGCCAGTTCGCTGGGCTGCATGGTCTGACCGATCCCCGGGAGGCGGACCCAGCGGTGCGAGCCGTTGACCTCGTGCCCGATGCCCGGAAGATAGACGCAGGCCAGCGCGGCGTAGATGACCAGGAGCGCGAAGGCAATCGCGGACGGACGGCGCCCAACCTCCACGAGCGTGCGGACCGGGACGCGCGAGGCGACGACCAGCGCGCCCATCGCCAGCAGCATGTAGACGGTCGACCGCGACCACACGATCGACTGGAAGGTGACGGCCGACTCGGGGTCGATGGTCAACCCGGCGGAGTTCACCATGACCACGCCGATGCACAGCAGCCCCAGGACGCAGACGAAGATGGAGTCACCGGCGCGCACGAACCAGTGCTATCGGCCGGGAAGAAAAGGCGGCTGCACACGGTTGCGCTGGGGCGGGCGTGGCCCGCACGACGGGGAACCGAGGTCGGGAACCGCGGTAGACCCCTAGAGTCCAACAGTGACGCAACCGCGGGCCGAGGATCGGCCCGGTCTCCGGTGGTCGTGTGGGGGTCGTGTGGGGGTCGTGGGGGTCGTGGGGGTCGTGGGGTCGT
>DOJA01000271.1:0-5980 GCA_003511945.1 Phycisphaerales bacterium
CTCCAGCCCCGGCGTGCCGCTCGTGCCGACGGAATCGCGGCCTCTCGGACGAGGCGTCCCTGCTGAGCCCGGGGCGGTGGAGACTCCTCTCCCCGCCGAGACCGGATGGCTGCGGGTTGTCGTCGCGCTCGGGGCGGTCGTCACGCTGATCTTGGCGCTGCGGTGGGGCGTGCAGCGCGCGGCGCGGCGGACGAGCGGGCTGGCGGCCCAGTTGGGCGCGGGTGGGCGGGCGCCCAGCGGCGTGCTTGAGGTGCTCGGACGCTTCCCCGTGGCGCGGGGGCAGACGCTGGTCCTTCTGCGCATGGACCGGCGCGTGCTGCTGCTCGCGCAGACCCCGGCGGGCATGTCCACGCTCGCGGAGGTGGCGGATCCGGAGGATGTGGCGTCGCTCATCACCAAGACGCGCGACGAGGAGGGCGCCTCCGCCGCCGCGGCCTTCAATGCCATCCTGCGGGGGCTGGAGCGCGACCCCGATTCCGCTCTCACGCAGGCGCCGCTGCGCGAGCCGGAGCGGGTGGCGGGTGAGCCCGAGAGCGCGGAGGACCCCGTCGCCGCGGTGCGCCGGCGACTGCTGGGGCTCCGGGGGGCCGGGGCGTGAGCGGGCTGCGGTTCATCCCGTTGCTCCTGTGTTTCCTGATGGCGCCGTGTGCCTTGGCGCAGCCCGTGATGGGACCGCCCGCGCCGCCCGCGCCGGGCGCTGACGGCGCGCTGTTCGCGAACGCGCCCGCGGGGGATGGCTCGCTGCTGGCCAACCCGGTCGCGATGCTCGAGGACGCCTCGCGCGCTGTGCCCGGGCTCGGCGGGGGGATCTCCGGCGCGCTGAACATCCTGATCCTGCTCACGGTGCTGACGGTGGCGCCCTCGATCATGGTGATGTGCACCTGCTTCGTGCGCTTCATCATCGTGCTGGGGCTGCTGAAGCAGGCGATCGGCACCCAGACGCTCCCCCCCGCGCAGGTCATCACGGGGCTGGCGTTCTTCATGACGCTGCTGGTGATGGCGCCCACCTTCGAGCGGATCCATTCCGAGGCGCTGCTGCCTTACCAGCGGGGGGAGATCACAGACCAGACCGTGATGTGGGAGCGGGCGGTGCAGCCGGTGCGCGACTTCATGTTCGCGCAGATCGAGGCGTCGGAGAACTGGTCGTCGCTGTACATGGTGATGAACTACCGGGGGCAGGATACCTCGGACCCCGGGTCGCTCACCCGTGCGGATGTCGACACGCTCTCGCTCGTCCCGGCGTACATGCTGAGCGAGCTGAAGATCGCGTTCCTGATGGGCTTTCGCGTGTACCTGCCGTTCCTGGTCATTGACATGGTGATCGCCAGCGTGCTGATCTCGATGAGCATGATGATGCTGCCGCCGGTGCTCATCTCGCTCCCGTTCAAGCTCCTGCTGTTCGTGCTGGTGGACGGGTGGCAGCTGGTTGTCGGCAGTCTGATGCTCAGCGTCGCGCAGCCCGCCGGCCCGTAGCTCGTTCCACTCCTCATCTTCGCTCCTCGCTCCTCGCTCCTCGCTCTTCGCTCCTCGCTCTCTCACATGGAAATCGACGCCGCCACCGTGGACCTTGTGAAGCAGGCGCTGCTCATTGCGCTGAAGATCGCCACGCCCGTGCTGCTCTCGGGGATTCTGATCGGGCTGGTGATCGCCATCCTGCAGTCGGTCACTTCGATCCAGGAACAGTCGCTCACGCTGGTGCCGAAGATCTTCGCGATGACGCTGGTGGCTGCGGCGCTCCTGCCTTGGATCATCGGGCGCCTGGCCGACTTCTCCGCTGAGATGTTCAAGCTGTTCTGACCGCCATGTCGCTCAACCTCGAGCCCATCCTGGCCCACGCCCCCGCGTTCATCCTGGTGCTGACGCGGCTGTCGGGGCTGCTGCTGTTCATCCCGCTGCTGTCGGCGTCGATGGTGCCGACGCAGGTGAAGGTGATGCTCACGCTGGCGCTCGGCGCGGCCGTGTATCCCGCGGTGGGGCCGCCGGCGGTCCCGCTCTCGGCGGACCTGTATGACCTTGCCCCGCTGATGGGCGGGGAGATTCTGATCGGCGCGAGCATCGGCATCCTGGCGACGGTCCCGCTGGTCACGGCGCAGCTGGCCGGGCTCATCATGGGCCAGCAGATGGGGCTGGGGCTGGCGCAGGTGTTCAACCCGTCGGTGGACATCGAGGGCGACAACATCGGGCAGATCCTCTTCTTCGCGGCCATGAGCGCGTTCCTGGTCGCGGGCGGGCTGGAGATGCTGTACCAGTCGCTGGTCCACACCTTCAGCATTGTTCCGCTGGGGGCGTTCCGGGCGCGGTCGGCGCCGCTGGAGTTGCTCACCGGGCTGGTCGGGGCCGGGTTCTCGGTCGCGCTGCGGGTCTCGATGCCCGTGCTGCTGATCCTGGCGCTGGAGAACCTCGCCACCGGGTTCATTTCCAAGACGGTCCCGTCGCTGAACATCATGGTGTTCGGCTTCCCGGTTCGCGTGCTGCTGGGGCTGGTGATCGTGATGCTGGGCGTCGGGGCGATGCTCGGCGCGCTGATGTCGGGCATCACCGAGGACATGGCGCGGATCGAGTCGTGGGTCTGGTCACTCTGAGGAGCGGTTGGGAGCATGGCCGAGGACCTGGGAGAACGCACCGAAGACCCGACCCCGCGCCGGCTGAGCGAGGCCCGCGACAAGGGGCAGGTCGCCAAGAGCACGGACCTGACCTCGGCGGTCCTGCTGACCGGCGCGGTCGTGCTGGTCGTCGCCCTGCTGCCCTGGATGGTCCGCTCGATGGGCCTCCTGCTCCGCTACCACCTGGATGAGCGCACGCTGGGCGGATTGCCGACGCTCGGACGGATCACCCCCGACCTGACGCTGACCGCCCTGGAGGCCGCCCGGGTGCTGGCGCCCGCCATGGCCCTGATGGCGCTGGTCGCGTTCCTGGCGAATGTGGCGCAGATCGGGCTGCACCTTTCGAGCCGCGCGCTGGAGCCCAAGTGGAGCAACCTGAACCTCATCAAGGGGCTGGGCAAGATCTTCAGCAAGCGCACGCTGGTGAAGGGCGGGCTGGACATCGGCAAGTTCCTGCTCATCGGCGCCGTGGCGGCCCTGGTCATTGTCGGCGATCTTCCGCTCATCGCGGCGCTCCCGCATCTGCACCTGGAGGGCGCCTTCGCCATCGCGGGCGAGCTGGTCCGCGAGCTGGCCATCTGGATCCTGCTGGTGCTCATCGCGCTGGGGCTGCTCGATTTCCTCTACCAGCGCTGGCAGCACCGGCAGGACCTCCGCATGACCAAGCACGAGGTCAAGGACGAGTTCCGCAGCACGGAGGGCGACACGGAGACCAAGGCCCGGCGCATCCGGATGGCCCGCCAGATCGCCATGCAGCGGCTGCAGCAGGATGTCCCCAAGGCGGATGTCGTCGTCACGAATCCGACGCACTACGCCGTCGCGCTCCGGTACGACCAGACGATGCGTGCGCCGAAGGTTGTCGCCAAGGGCGCGGACTACCTTGCGCTCAAGATCCGCTACCTCGCCGTCGCCCACGGCGTGCCGATCGTCGAGCGCCCGCCCCTCGCCCGCGCGCTCTACAACGAGGCCAGGGTCGGACGCGAGATCAACCCCGCGCACTACGAGGCGGTCGCGGAGGTTCTTGCTTATGTGTACCGCCTCGAAGGACGCCTCGCCTCATGACCCGCCAGCGGCTCCTCGCCCCGCCTTCTCCCGGCACGGCCTCCCGATGGAGTTCTGAGCCCTGACCACCCGTCGCGCCAACCCGTTCGCGGCTCCACTGGCGGCCCTGTCCCGGTTCCGGGGGATGATTGTCCCCGTCGGATTCATGATGCTGGTGGCGGTCATCGTCGTCCCGATGCCGCCGATCGTGATGGACATGCTGATCGCGGCGAACATCGCGCTGGCGATCATCATCCTGATGACGACGATGTACATGGAGGAGCCGCTGGACTTCAGCGTGTTCCCCTCCCTGCTGCTGGGCGTGACGCTGTTCCGGCTGGTGCTGAATGTCGCGTCGACGCGGCTCATCCTCACCGCCGACGCCTCGTCGCCCGAGCAGGCGATCGGCGTTGCGGGCGAGGTGATCAGCGCGTTCGGGTCGTTCGTGGCCGGGGGTTCGCTGATCGTCGGCGTCATCCTGTTCCTGCTGCTGATTGTCGTGCAGTTCATGGTGATCACGAAGGGCGCGACCCGCATCTCCGAGGTGGCCGCCCGGTTCACACTCGACGCCATGCCCGGGAAGCAGATGGCGATCGACGCCGACCTGAACGCCGGCGTGATCAACGAGGGCGAGGCCCGGACGCGGCGCCAGCGCATCAGCCAGGAGGCCGACTTCTTCGGCGCGATGGACGGCGCCTCCAAGTTCGTCCGGGGCGACGCGATCGCGGGGCTCATCATCACCGCCATCAACATCGCGGGCGGGTTCGCGATCGGCTGGCTCAAGAAGGGCTGGGCGCCGGCGCGGAGCGCCGAGGTGTTCACCATTCTCACCATCGGGGACGGGCTGGCCTCGCAGATCCCCGCGTTCATCGTGTCCATCGCCGCCGCGCTGATCGTCACCCGCTCGGGGGCGAAGACCGACCTGGGCTCGCAGATGACCGGGCAGCTCGTCAGCAACCCGACGGCCCTCGGCCTGACCGCGGGGTTCGTCACGCTGCTTGCCTTTACGCCCCTGCCCGCGCTGCCGCTGCTTTCGCTCGGCGCCGCGCTCGGGGGTGGGGCGTGGTTCATCACCCGAGCCAAGCGGCGCAAGCTCGCGGACGACGCCACCGCGGCGCAGGCCCAGCAGTCCGCCGGCCCCCCTGCGCCGCCCGTCGAGGACCTGCTCAAGGTCGACACCATGGAGCTCGAGGTGGGCTACGCCCTTGTTTCGCTGGTGGACATCAAGCAGGGCGGCAACCTGCTCGACCGCATCACGGCCATCCGTCGGCAGCTCGCCGCCGAGCTGGGGCTGGTCATGCCCCCGGTGCGGATCCGCGACAACATGACCCTCCAGCCCAACGACTACCGCGTGAAGGTGCGCGGCAGCGCCGTCGCCACCGGCGACACCCGCCCGGGCATGCTCCTGGCCATGGACTCGGGCATCGTCACCGGCGAACTGGAAGGGATCCCGACCAAGGAGCCGGCTTTCGGGCTCCGCGCCTGGTGGATCGAGCCGGCCCTCCGCACCCGGGCCGAGAGCATGAACTACACCGTCGTGGACCCCACGAGCGTGCTGACCACCCACCTTGCCGAGATCGTCAAGGCCCACGCCGACGAACTGCTCACCCGCGAGGAGACGAACAACCTCGTCACTCAGCTCCAGCAGCGGTCGCCCAAGCTCGTCGACGAGGTCGTGCCCAAGATCGTGTCGCACGGAGAGCTTCAGAAGGTCCTTCAGTCGCTCCTCCGCGAGCGGGTGCCGATCCGCGACCTGGAGACCATCATCGAGGCCCTCTCTGACTGGGCGCCCAAGACCAAGGACCTGGATGTCCTCACCGAGTATGTTCGCAACGCGTTGCGGCGCTCGATCTGCCAGCAGTACGCGGTGCCCGCGGACCCGGCCCGGGCACAGTCGCTCCCGGGCGCCAAGCCGCCGGCGCCCCTGCGCATCGTGTGCGTGACGCTCGACCCGGCGTTCGAGGACCTGATCTCCGGCTACATCGAGCGGTCCGCGGCGGGCACGACGGTGACCATGCCCGCCCGCGTGGCCGGCGCGGTGGCACGACGGATCGTGCAGGCGCTCGATCCGGTCGTGGGGGCCGGGTTCCAGCCGGTTGTCATCGCGTCGCCGCAGGTCCGCGCGCAGGTGAGGCAGATTCTCGAGCCGTACCTCCCCGGCGCCGGGGTGCTGGGCTACAACGAGATCGTCCCGGGGATTGAGGTCGAATCCATGGCGCTGGTGACCGCGCCGAACGACCAGCCGGCCCACGCGGCGGCTTGAGCGCGGCTCGCTTGGATCTGGAGCCGCTCACGCATTGAGTCTGAGAGGGCCGGGAGAGACGGGCGGGCCGCCC
>DOJA01000271.1:6080-6465 GCA_003511945.1 Phycisphaerales bacterium
GCCGCCCGTCCCACCGGAGGGAGCGGGGAGGTCATCGGGTGCGGGGAGGTTCGTGGCACGGACGGCCCGCCTGTGGTCCTGCCTTGCACGCCAGCTCTCTTCTCCTGCAAACCCTGCCCCGCCGCCGATATCCCCAATCCACGGGCCGGAGGCCCGCGCGCGCCGACCACGCCACGGAGGGCGAAGTGCAGATCAAGACCTATCGCGCCAAGACCCCCGCTGAGGCCCTCACGCAGGTCAAGAAGGAGCTCGGCCCCGGGGCCGTCATCCTCCACACTCGCACGGTGCATGTTGGGGGGTTCCTGGGCTTCCGCCGCAGGCAGCAGACGGAGATCACGGCCACTGCCGACCGTCGCGTCGAGCCCGCCCCCCCCCTCCCGCGCCG
>DOJA01000167.1:0-373 GCA_003511945.1 Phycisphaerales bacterium
GGGCGGTAGCGGTGCCGAGTTTTTCGAGAAGAGATCGAAGAGCGTCGGCGCTGGTGGCGTTGAGGTCCGAGGGGCGTTCCGCGCCGGGTGGAAAGCGGAGGATGGTCGCTGCGGCGCGCTGGACGACGGGCGCGGGGGTGGCGGGGTCAGCGAGCAGGCGCGTGAGGGCTGCGTAGGCGCAGGCGACGGGGTCAGTGGGTGAGGGAGTGGTCATCCACCCCTGGCGGCGGCGGACGGCGTGGAGCGCACAGGGGTGGGCGGTGCGGAGGGGCGCTTGCGGCCAAGTGGCGCGGGGGGGCGGGGTTGAAGGAATCCAAGTGACACTTCCGGCGGAGCGGCGGCGCGGGGGGGTGTGGGCGCGGGGGGAGGGGCG
>DOJA01000167.1:465-7864 GCA_003511945.1 Phycisphaerales bacterium
GCGGTTGTGCGCGCGGAGGAAGGGCCGTATCCCGTATTGGCGCCCAACCGTCATGACGGATTTGGGGGGTCGATTTCCGATGTCGCTGGGTCTTCGGGAGTGGAATCCTGGTGTGGCATCGGCTTCCGAGGTTTGGATGTCCGCTCCGCGCGGTTGTACCTCTTTGCCGCATCAGTTGCGGCTTCTCCTTCGAGTAGTTCGCGCTTGATTACTTCGGAACGCAGCACCTTTTCGATGACGGGGGAATCCACGAGGATGTCGCTGACCCGACGCACTTCCTTCCGGATCGCTGCAATGACGGCGTCAGACTGCGTTAATATGGCCGCGATCATGAATCGGCTGGTTGCATCCTTTCGGTCGCGGAACTCGGCGAGCGCCTCCTTGAGCAGTCCTTCCTTGGTGAGCAGGTAGAGTCTCTCGAGATCCGCGTCCTTGCGCGTCTCGACGGCGAGCAAATCGATGTCCGCGACTTCTTCCTTGTCAATGGGCTTTGCGAAAGAGACATGAAACAAGATCCACCGAACAGCGTTCGTCAGGATCACCCAATCAACCCCTTGATTGGCGGCATAATCAATTGCCTGCTTGACATGGACTTCCTTGAGATCCAGTCCGATCGCCTTTACTTCAAGGAGCACCCGGAGCTTTCCGTCGATCTTGACGGCGAGATCACATCGGGTGCCGCGGATCGCGTGCTCGCCGGACACTTCTGAGTACTTGTCGTAGCCAAATGCATCAGCGAGCAGATCTTTGACAATCGTAACGGTATCCGCTTCGGAGACATCGCGATCTCGTTGTGTCCTCAGCACCGGCTGGTATTGCTTGATTCCGGCAACCAGACGCTCGACGACCCGCTTTGGCACTGAAAGCATGGTGGTCTCCCTATCGTGTGTACGAGAATGGCATGAATAGTACCGAAGGCGCGGCGGATGTGAGCATGCGCTGCGCACGCGCGGATGCACGGAGGGGGGGGACTCATGGACGAGTCAGGAGGGGTTGCTTGCTGCGTCGAGCGAGCATGCTTCGGTCGAGGGCGATCGATCGTGCCGTGTGGGGGGACGGACGCTGAGCAGGAGAGTGAGGACACGGGCGGGCCGCCCGTGCCACCGGAGGAGAAGTTGGGAGGCGCGAGAGAAGATTCAGACACTGGCGACGGGGGACCATCACCAGTGGCGCCCGGGACGGGCTGGACGCTGATTCATGCTTGTGGAGAGCCAGCAAGCACGCCGCCCGAACCCTCGCTGCTACTGCAGGTTCACGGGCATCACGACATACAGGAAGTCGCTGCCGCTCTTGATGAGCCCCGGCTTGTTCGGGGCCTTCATCTCCAGGATCACCTGCTCCTCCGGGACCACCTTCAGCGCATCAACGATGAAGGTGGGGTTGAACCCGATGTCGATCGCCTCGCCCTCGTACCCCTCCATCTCGACATCGATCTCCGATTCACCCATCTCCGGGGCGCGGCTCGAGAGTTTCAGCTTGCTGCCGCCCTTGGCGTCGGTGAAGGAGAGGCGCACGCCGCGGGAGTCCTCGTTTGTCAGCAGCGCGGCCCGTCGGACCGCGGACGACAGCACATGCACATCGAACCTGGCCCGCTTGTCCTGGTCCTTGGGGATGACATCCTCGTAGGGCGGGAAGGTGCCCTCCACCAGGTTCCCGGCGAGCACGGTGGCGTCGCCCGCGTCGTCGTCGATCGCGAAGATGATCTGGTTCGCGGTGATGGCGACGCGGACCTGCGCCTCGGCGTCGCTCAGCAGCCGCGCGAGCAGCCCGAGCGCCTTGGAGGCGATGATGCAGGACGACTCGGCCTCGCCGGTTGATGAGGCTGTCTCCGCTAGGCCGCGGGCCAGCGCCAGCCGGCGCCCGTCGGTCGCGACCATCTCAATCTTCTTGCCGCTGCGCTTGAGGAGCACGCCGTTGATGGCGTAGCGGGAGGTCTCGCGGGCGGTGGAGAAGAGCGTGCGCCCGATGAGGCGGGCGAGCGTCTCGGCCTTCACGGTGAAGACATCCGCGCCCGCGTCGTCGCGCGGGAAGTCGGGGGCGGGGGGGAAGTCGGCCGCGGGGTAGCCGAAGACCTTGAACTTCGCGTCGCGCCCGCGGATGTGGCAGACATCCTGCTCGGATTCGAGCGTCAGCGTGGGCTCCGCGTCCTCCGCTGAGACGATGGCCCTCAGGCGGTCGCCCGGGATGAGCAGCTCGCCCCCGTCCTGGACCTCGACCTGGGTGCGGGTCAGGCGCAGGGCGACCTCGCCGTCGGTCGCGCTGAGGGTGATGGCGCCGGGAGACTTGGAGCCCTTGCCCTCGGGCTTGCGTGCCGTGAGGCGGACGCAGGTGAGCTGCACCTTCGGCGAGCGGGCGGCGACAGCGCCGGAGACTAAGTTGACGGCGTTGAGCAGGGCGGCTCGATCGCAGATGAGCTTCATCCGAGGTCACCTCCACAGATGGTGGTCGGGGCGCGGGGCGCTCCGCGAGGGGGAGTGTACCTGCGCCCGGGGCGGGTCCGAAAAAACCGGGGGCAGGGCCGCGGGGGCGGTTGAGGAACCGCGGGGAATCATCCATACTGCGCCATGGCACTCGGCGCGGCTGAGTGGTGAGGTGTTTGTTAGGTCATTCGATGTGTCCCCGGCGACGGTCGGGACGCTCTGGAGCATTGGCATGTCATTTGAAGCCGCCGTCCACGCGCAGGCGATCGAGCTGGACCGTTTGGCGATCGAGATGACCGCGGCGGCGGGGAGCGGTCACCCCAGCACCGCGATGTCTCTCGGGCACATCGTGACCGTGCTGATGTTCCACACCATGCGCTGGAGCCCGGAGCACCCCGGCTATCCCACCAGCGACCGGCTGGTGCTCAGCGAGGGCCACGCGGTGCCGATCGTCTACGCGGCGGCGGCGAAGCTGGGCGTGATGATCGGCAAGGACCCCGGCGCCCGGCGCCCCATGACCGTCGACGACGCCATGCGCCTGCGCGAGGGGTCGAGCGAGATCGACGGGCACCCCAACCCGATGGAGGGGTTCCCCTTCTTTGACGCCGCCACCGGCTCGCTGGGGCAGGGGCTCTCGATCGCTGCGGGTCTGGGTCAGGGCGCGCGGCTCGATCAGAGCGACCGGCGCATCTACTGCATCATGGGCGACGGCGAGTCCCGCGAGGGCCAGATCGCCGAGGCCCTTGATTATCTCATCGATCACAACATCACCAATGTGCTGCCCATCTTCAACTGCAACCATTACGGGCAGGTCGAGCGCGTCAGCCCGCAGCAGTCCCCGGAGAAGCTCAAGGCCAAGCTGCAGGCCTGCGGCTTCGATGTCGTCGAGATCGACGGCCATGTCCCCGGGCAGATCAAGAGCGCCTTCGACCGCTTCATCGCGCTCCAGACCCAGCCCAGCCCCTCGCCGATGGCGGTCATCGCCCGCACCGTGAAGGGGTGGGGCTCCACCACCATGCAGATGGGCAACTGGCACGGCAAGCCCGCCACGGGCGACTCGATGGAAAAAGCCCTGCGCGAACTCAACGAGCGCCGCGGCGAACTGACCAGCGCCCTCGCCTCCACCGACGCCTTCATGATCCAGCCCCCCACCGAGGCCCCCGCCGTCACCGTCCGCGGCATGGACATGCCCTCCTTCACCGAGGCGATGAAGGCCCGCGACATGGAGTCGGTCCTGCACAAGGGACGCCTCGCCACGCGCCGGGCGTACGGGGTGGCGCTCCACGCGCTGGGGCTCGTCAGCGACCGGGTCGTCGCCCTCGACGCCGATGTCAGCAACTCCACCTACGCCGACGCCTTCGCCCGCGACCCCAAGACCAAGGAACGGTTCTTCGAGTGCAAGATCGCCGAGCAGAACATGGTCTCCGTCGCCGCCGGGCTCTCCGCCGCGGGGAAGGTGCCGTTTATCTCGACCTTCGCCAAGTTCGTCACCCGCGCCTACGACCAGATCGAGATGGCCATCAACGGCGGGGCGAACCTGAAGATCATCGGGTCCCACGCGGGGTCGTCCCTCGCCGCCGACGGGCCCAGCCAGATGTCGCTCCCGGATGTGGCGTGGTTCCGCTCGCTCTCGACCGTGAAGGACCACCGGGGCAACCCCGCGTGCTATGTCCTCCAGCCATCGGACGCCTACGCGGCCTACGCCCTCACCGGCGTCATGGCCGAGTACGAGGGCGCCTGCTACATGCGCACCCTGCGCCCCGACACCGAGTTCCTCTACTCCGACGACACCGTCTTCAACCTGGGAGGGTTCGAGGTCCTCAACGAAGGGCGCGATGTCCTCATCTGCGCCTCGGGCTACATGGTCCACGAGTGCAACAAGACGCTGGAGAACCTCGATCGCGCCGGCATCTCCGCCACGCTGGTCGACCTCTACTCCCTCCCCTTCGACACCGACGCCCTGCTCGACCTGGCCAACCAGAACAACGGGTATGTCATCACCGTCGAGGACAACTACGGCGGGGGGATCGGCTCCGCCGTCGCCGAGGCCCTCTCCGAGGCCGGCGACGCCTTCACGCTGGAGCAGGCGTTCATCCGCACCATCCCCAAGTCGGCCAAGACCCCCGACGAGGTCCTCAAGATGGTGGGGCTGTCCCACAAGGACATCGAGGCCCGCTGCCTGCGGCTCCTGGGTGTGCCCGCCTGATCCAGCGGACCCTCAACCGGCGGGCGGCTGGTCCGCCCGCGAAGGCAAGTCGCTCAGAAGTCCAATAATGCGGCCCATCGCGGATCGAGGACTGGGGAACTCGGGCAGCGGGCGACTCTGATCGGTCTTTGTTCGGACACCGCCCGACTTGAGCGGTTTTGGAGAATGTGGCTCGTTCAAATGTGGATTGGGTGGACTGGTCGGACCGAAACACCCTTGCGGCTGGTTTGCGTTCGCTATCAAGGACCGCTAGGATAGCGGGTACTCACTTGGCTCCCCGGGGACTCGGGGCGAGGCCAACGAAGGCATCGGAAAGCACCTTCAGACAACGCCAGCCCGACTCAAGCGTGTCCTCCAGACGAGGGCGTGTGCCCCGTCACGCGAGCGGGTGGTCCGGAATCAATGGCCGAGCAAGCCCACAAGAGACAGCGCTGCAGAATGGCCAGTAACAAGGAGAGTCTCACTATGCGTCAGACGAACCGTCTTGTCCTGCTCGCCGGGACGGCCGCCGTGATCGGCGCCGGCAGCACCGCCCTCGCGGCCCAAGAGCAGGCCTGGAGCGGCGCCAGCGCGGACGAGGTCCGCGCGATTGTCAGCGAAATGATGGCGGACGCCGAGACCCGGTCGTCCCTCCTCCAGAGCGGCGGGACCGCCGGCCACGACGGGAAGAACTTCTTCCTGGGCTCCGCCGACGGCAACTTCCGTCTCGATGTGAGCGGGCAGATCCAGTTCCGCTACATGGCCAACTTCCGTGACGACGGCGACGGCGACAACGACGGCGTCGGGAACGACGACTTCGAGTCCGGCTTCCAGACCCGGCGCACCAAGCTCGAGTTCGGCGGCCATGTCCACGACCCGAACCTGTTCTACAAGATCGTCGGCGCCTTCGACCGCGACGGCGGCTCGTTCGACCTCGAGGACGCCTTCGTCGGCTACCGCTGGGACAACGGGTTCTCCTTCCGCTGGGGCCAGTTCAAGCTGCCCTTCATGCGCGAGGAGCTCGTCTCCAGCAAGTACCAGCTCGCGGTTGACCGCTCGAACCTGAACGAGGTCTTCAACCAGGACCGTTCGCAGGGCATCGAGCTGGCCTACGAGGCCGAGGCCTGGCGCATCGCCGGCGCCTTCTCCGACGGCTTCGCCTCCGACAACTCCGAGTTCGCCTCGGGCAAGACCATCGGCGCCAACGGCTTCTTCACCGGCGGCGAGTCGGACTACGCCGGCACCGCCCGCTTCGAGTTCAAGTTCGCCGGCGACTGGGCCCAGTTCAAGGACTTCACCTCTCCCTCCGGCAGCGACTTCGCCTTCATGATGGGCGTCGCCGGCCACATCGAGGGCGGCGACTCCGGCGCCTTCGGACCCCCCGGTGGCGACAACTACAACTTCTACTCCGTCACCGTCGACGCCTCCCTCGAGGGTGACGGCTGGAACCTCTTCGGCGCCTTCGTCTGGGCCACCACCGACTACAGCAACGCCGTTCCCGACGGGCTCGGCGGGTTCGACGACCTCGACACCGACAACTACGGCTTCGTCGTCCAGGGCGGCATCATGCTCCCCAACACCGATTGGGAGCTCTTCGGCCGCTACAGCGTCATCTTCCCCGATGACGACATCAACGACGATGACACCTTCAGCGTCGTGACCTTCGGCACGAACTACTACATGCACGGCCACGCCGCCAAGTTCACCGCCGATGTCGAGTGGTACATCGACAGCACCGAGGCCAACGCCCTCGGCCAGCCCAACAACCCGGGCGTCGGCGCTCTGGGTGACGACGACGAGAACGAGATCGTCCTCCGCCTCCAGTTCCAGCTGCTCTTCTGAGCCGCTCGGATCGACGGCCTGACGGTCTGATCCCCTGATACTCACCGGCCGGTCCCCCTGGGGTCCGGCCGGTTTCTTTTTTTGCGACTTGTGAGGCGGTCACCACAGAGAGCACAGAGGACACAGAGGAATGCATGCGGTCAGAGGCTCGGACTCGCGAATCTTCGACCCCCCCTCTTCCTCTGTGCTCTCTGTGCTCTCTGTGGTGAACTCCCCCACCAGGGCAGAGTTCACGCCTCTTCGCTCTCGCGCAGTTTCGCCAGCACGCCGAAGTCCTCGAGCGTGGTCGTGTCCTGCGTGGTCTTCTCGACCCCCGCGGCGATGTCGCGCAGCAGCCGGCGCATGATCTTCCCGCTCCGCGTCTTGGGCAGCGTGTCGGTGAATCGGATGCTGTCGGGTCGGGCGATCGCCCCGATTTCGCGGGCCACATGCGCCCGGAGCTCGGCTCGGAGCGCGTCGGTGGGCGCCGCCCCCTGGCGGAGGGTGCAGAAGGCCGCGATCGAGGTGCCCTTGAGGTCGTCCGGCGCGCCGACGACGGCGGCCTCGACCACCGCGCCGTGCGAGACCAGCGCGCTCTCGATCTCCGCGGTGCCCAGGCGGTGGCCCGCGACATTCATCACATCGTCGATGCGTCCCATGACCCAGAAGTAGCCGTCCGCGTCGCGCCGGGCGCCGTCGCCGGCCTTGTAGTAGACCTCGCCCGCGTCCGTTCGGATGTCGGACCAGTAGGTCCTGATGTACCGCTCTCGATCGTTGAGCACGCCCCGGAGCATGCCGGGCCATGGGCGCCGGATGGCGAGGAGCCCGCCCTCGTTGGGCTTCTTCTCGATGCCGCGCTCGTCGACGATGGCCGCGTCCACGCCGAAGAAGGGGAGCGTGCACGAGCCGGGCTTGGTGGGCACGGCCCCGGGCAGGGGGGTGATCATGTGCCCGCCGGTCTCGGTCTGCCACC
>DOJA01000072.1 GCA_003511945.1 Phycisphaerales bacterium
GGGGCCGGACGATGAGCCAGGGCGCCCGGGCGGGCAAGCGCATCCTGGCCAGTTCGACGCCGTACGTGCGCTCGCGCGACGGCGAACTCTCGCTGCACTTCGACCGCGTGCTGATCCAGAGCGCGATGGACCTGAAGAAGCCCGACGCGCTCGTCCTCGACTACTCGCGCACGGTGATGGCCTTCCTGCTGCTGCAGCCGCGGCCGCGGCGCATCGGCATGATCGGCCTGGGCGGCGGTTCGCTGGCGAAGTTCTTCCACCGCCGGCTGCCGCGCCTGCGCACCCGCGTGCTGGAGCTGGACGAGCGCGTCATCGCCACGGCGCGCGCGCTGTTCCACCTGCCGCCGGACGACGCGCGGTTGAAGGTGGAGCACGGCGACGGCATCGACGCGCTGGCGCCGGAATGCTGCGACCTGCTGGTGGTCGACGGCTTCGAGGACGAGACCACGCCCGCGGCGCTGGTCTCGCAGGCGTTCTTCGACGCCGCCTGGTGCGCGCTGGAGGACTTCGGCGTGCTGGTGATGAACTTCATGGACGACGACCGGGACTTCGACCGCAACCTGCGGCGGCTCGAGAACGCCTTCGCCGGCAGCGTGCTGTGCCTGCCGGCGCTGCGCGACCCGAACATCATCGTGCTGGCGCTGAAAGGGGCGCCGCCGGCGGTGCCCTGGCGCGACCTGCGCGACGATGCAGAGCGCCTGGAAGTCCGCTACGGCCTTCCGTTCCCGCGCTATGTCGAGCGCCTGCGCCGGATGACGCCCTCGCAGCGCTTGGACATCGCGTCGGATCTGTCAGACTCCGTGCGTGACCTGTTCCTGACCGGGCTGAGGCAGCGCCACCCGGAGCTGGACGAAGCGGCGCTGAAGCGGCTGATGCTGCGGCACCTGTACCCGGAATGCTACACAGGCAATCGGTAGTCCGAGCGGTCTCGGCGCTGGAGCGGCGCGGCATCCCGTACATGCTCACGGGCTCGACGGTGTCGAGTCTGCAGGGCGCGCCGCGCTCAACGCACGATATCGATGTCGTGGTCGAGTTGAGCTGGCGCGACTTCCACGCGCTGCTGGAGGAGTTCGCGCCCCCGAGGTACGACCTGAACGAGGCCGCGGCGCAGAGCGCCATGAGAGCGCCGTCCGGGAGCGCGATGTTCAACGCGATCGACAACGACACCGGCTTCAAGATTGACTTCTGGCTGCTCTTGGAGGATGCCTTCGACCTCAGTCGCTTCTCGCGCAGGCGCCCGGTGGATTGGCAGGGGACCACCATCATCGTGTCCTCGCCCGAGGATTCGATCCTTCAGAAGCTGCGCTGGTCGGCGTTGGGCGGGGGGAGCGAGCGCCAGAGGGACGATGTCCGCAGGATGCTCCAGGTGCAGAGTTCGACGCTCGACCTGCAGTACCTCGGTCGGTGGTCGCACCGCCTGGGTGTCGCGGCGGACCTTGACCGTCTGATGTCCGGGATCGGCGAAGGGTAAGCCCTACCCCCCCACCCTCCGCGCGATCAGGAACGCCATCTCCATCGCCTGCTCGTAGTTCAGCCGCGGGTCGCACAGCGAGGTGAAGTTCGTCGACAGGTCCGACTCCTTGATGCCCCGGGCGCCGCCCAGGCACTCGGTGACATCCTCGCCCGTCAGCTCGAAGTGGACGCCCCCAAGGATCGTCCCCGCCTGCTTGTGCAGTGCTGCGGCCAGCTCGATCTCGCGCAGGATCGCGTCGAACGAGCGCGTCTTGTGCCCGTTGGTCGTGGTCATCCCGTTGCCGTGCATGGGATCGCACACCCACAGCACGGTGCGCCCCTCCTTCTTCACACGCTCCAGCAGCGGGGGCAGCGAGCGGGCGATGGCGTCCGCGCCCATGCGGTGGATCACGACCATGCGCCCCGCCTCGTTGTGGGGGCTCAGGGCGTCGATGAGCGCCAGCAGTTCGTCCGGCGTGCCCCGGGGGCCGATCTTCACCCCGACGGGGTTGCGCACGCCGCGGAAGAACTCGACATGTGCGCCGTCCAGGGCGCGGGTGCGCTCCCCGATCCAGGGCAGGTGGGTGGTGAGGTTGTAGTGCCCCGTGCGCCGCGGGACGCTCCGGGTCTGCGCGCTCTCGTAGAGCAGGTTCAGCCCCTCGTGGCTGGTGAAGAACTCGACGCTGGTGAGGTCGTCGACGCTCTTCTCGCCCAGCAGCTCCATGAACCGCAGCGCCTCGGCCAGCTGGCTGGTCATGCGCTGGTACTCGGCGCGGAGGGCCTCGGGCAGGTTGGCGTGGTGGAGGAAGCGGAGGTCCCAGTACTCCGGGTGGTGCAGGTCGGCGAACCCGCCGGCGATCAGCGAGCGGATGAAGTTCAGCGTCATGGCGGCGTGCTGGTAGCCGCGGACCATGAGGTGCGGGTTGGGCGTGCGCGCCTCGGGGGTGAACTCGGCGCTGTTGACGAGGTCCCCGAAGTAGGAAGGCAGCGTCACGCCGTCGCGGGCCTCGACGGGGCTGGAACGCGGCTTGGCGTACTGCCCCGCGAAGCGCCCCACGCGCACGACCGGCCTGCGCAGCCCGTGGACCAGCACGAGGGACATCTGCAGCAGGATCTTCAGCTTCGACGCGATGACCTCCGCGCGGCAGTCGGCCAGCGTCTCGGCGCAGTCGCCCCCCTGCAGCAGGAACCGCCTGCCCTGCTGGGCGTCGGCGATCAGCGCGCGGAGCCGGTCCACCTCGCCCGAGGTGACCAGCGGCGGGAGCGAGCGCAGCTTCTCGACCGCGGCATCGACCGCGGCGCGGTCGGCGTACACCGCCTGATGGGCGGCCAGGCGCTGCTTCCAGGAGTCGGGCGACCAGTCGATCGCCGCGGGAACGGGCATGGGGAGTGACTCCGCGTCGGGCGCAGGAACCCCCCCGCGCGGGTGGTTCCCGTCGGGGGGCGGGGAGTATAGACCGCGGCCGAACGGAGCCATCGCTCGAATGACGCCGGGAAATAAGCGGAAAAAAGACGCTGAAAGTGATGAAGTCCGCCGGAGTCGTCGATATGCACGGCACCGCCCGCCCGTCCCCACCGAAACCGAGGGGCCACGGGCGCGGCCCTCCCCGGACGCGTGTTCGAGGGGGAACTCACCTGCTCCGGCCGCTCACGCGGAGTGTGACGGGGAGCGCAGACGAACGGAGTCACGAATCATGCCGACCCGCACCTCTTCCACCCGCCGGCGCAAGACGACCAGCGCCCGCAAGACCACCCGCCGCAAGACGACGAAGCGCGCCGCCACCAAGCGGACCGCCCGCAAGACCACCAAGCGCCGCTCGACCAGGCGGGCGGCCAAGCGGACCACGACCAAGCGCACCGCCCGCAACACGAGCAAGCGTCGCACCGCCAAGGGCACCGGCGCGAAGCGCTCGACCGCCAAGCGGACCACCGCCAAGCGCACCGCCCGCAAGAGCGTCAAGCGCCGCTCGGGGCTGCGCCTCGTCGGGACACGCGCCCGCTCGACGGCCCGTCGCTCCGTCCGCCGCGCGGCGTAACACCCGACCGACAGCCGGATCCGGCTTCCGAACCGAACACGCCGCGGCGCGCCACACGATGCGCCGCGGCTGTCGTTTTCTGACCCGGAGGACCCCCGCGCGGGCGTTGCCACGAACCAACCCCGAAGATTCGGACCCACGGCGAACAACAGAGAGCAATAGGTTCCGAACACACACACCGCGGGTGCCGGGGTACGGCAAAGCCGTGCCCCGTCGCGTGTGATGATCCCAACGGGGCACGACCTTCGGTCGTACCCCGGCACCCGGCCCCCGCCGGGGAGAGGGACGCTTCACCCCTCCATCGCCATGAGCGCCACCCGCAGCGGCTCGGCGACGGACCAGGCCTGCGCCACGCACGCCTGCTCGCGGCGCACGCCGTGCTGGTCGGGCTCGGCGTCGTAGACCTCGCCGATCTGCCCGAGGCACCCGGTCGAGAGCGTCGCCAGCAGGGGCGACAGCGTGCGGAGCACCTCCGCCCGCGCGTCGCTCGAGAACTGCCCGGCGCGGAGCACCGCCTCGCAGTACGGCCCGAGCAGCCAGGGCCAGACAGTGCCGTTGTGGTACGCGCGGTCGCGGCTCATCATGTCGCCCTCGAACCGGGGCTGGTAGGCCGGGTCGGCGGGGTCCAGCGTGCGGAGCCCGAACGGGGTGAGGAACCGGCGCTCCACATCCCGCACGACCATCCGTCGCTGCGCGAGCGAGAGGGGCGAGTACTCGAGCGCCGCCGCGAACACCTGGTTGGGCCGGATCCCGGGGACCGGCGCCCAGCCGCCCGTCGCGCGGCGCTGCAGGCAGTCGTGCAGGCGCCCGGCGCGCTCGTCCACGAACAGGGCGCGGAAGGAGGCGCCCGCCCGGTCGGCCAGGGCGTCGAACTCCGCGGCCCAGGCGGGCTTCTTTTCGCTGACGGCGCGGGCCACGAGGCGGAGCCCGTGGTGCCAGAGCGCGTTGATCTCGACCGCCTTCCCGTGGCGCGGGGTGAAGACCACGCCGTCGCGTTTGGCGTCCATCCAGGTGAGCTGCGTGGTCTGGTCGCCGGCTTCGATCAGCGCGTCCGCGGGGTCGTTGCGGATGCCGAAGCGCGTGCCCTGGCGGTAGCGCTCCACGATCTCCAGGCACGCCGGGAGGAGAAGGTCGTGGAAGGTGGGCTCATCGGCGCTGGCGCGTCGGTACTCGGCGCAGGCGTGCAGGAACCACAGCGAGGCATCAACGGTGTTGTAGTGGGGCGGGCCGCCGTAGTCGTCGAAGTGGTTGGGGATCATGCCCCCGTCGACATAGCGCGCAAACGCCGACAGGCACCCGCGGGCGTCGTCGAACCGCCCGGAGGCGATCATCAGCCCGACCATCGAGATCATCGTGTCCCGCCCCCAGTCGGCGAACCACGGGTACCCGGCGATCACTGTCTTCAGGACCCGACCGTCCACGGTGCGGTCCACCAGGAAATCGTCGGCGGCATCCACCAGCGGGAGCAGCGAGCCCGCCCCCGGGTGCAGGCGCAGGAACGACGCCCGGACGCGCGAGAGGTGCGCCGCCCGTTCGTCGCGTTCGAGGAGCATCGGGTCCGCGCGGGCCGGCTCAAGGGCCGCCGCCAGCACGGGGGCGAACAGGCCGGCGCCCGCGGGGGCGCTGAAATCGAACGAACCGGGCAGGAAGACGCACTCGGTGTCGTCCTGGGCCCGTTCGCGCTCGAAGTCCAGCAGCACCGCCGGCGCCACCCGGGGCGAGGGCACGAACCGCCCGTGCGTGCAGGCCATGACCAGGGTGCGGGCGTCGCGCGTGACCCGCACGCCCTGATCGGAGGATTCAACGCGGTACGCGCCCGCGTGGTTCTGCGCCAGCGTGGCGTGGAAGTCCCGGAGCGTCACCCGGGGGGTCAGCGTGAGCGCCACCGGGGCGCCCCGCGGCCCGACCCGCACACCCAGCGCACACGAGTTCTGCCGCCACCCGACCCCCAGTTCCAGGGTGATCTCGACACCATCGCAGAGGAACAACCACTTGGCGCGGGTGGGTGACTTCTCGAACCGGACCAGCCGCGACACGCCCGCGCCCGCGATTGAACCGTCCGCCAGACGGTGCGTGGAAAGGTCGGTCGGCGCGCCCTCGCCCACCCGGACCACAACATCGACACCCGCGAGCGCGCTGAGCCGTTCGACCGGAGGGTTGGTCGAGCCGACGAGCAGCGCGTGGTACTTGCGCCGGTTCAGAGGGGACGCCGTGCCCATGGCGAACCCGCCGTTGCCGGTGGACAGGAGCCACTCGGTGTCGGGCGAAGGGCGCAGGTGCCCGTCGAACCGCTCGACGATGAACGCCGACGCACCGAGGGGGGGAGTCTTGTGGAGGGTCATGCGGATCCAGACACTCGTGGGAACAAGCGTGAGACCAGCATATCACCCTGTTTTGGATTTATATACACCCATAGATGACTAGGTGATTCGCCGCGCCGCCTGTGACGCTGGCGCGGGCTTTGCGGGATATCCGGGTCAAGTCGGCCCCTCGGCGTGACGACGACAGTGCGCATGCAGCCCGATCCCCAGTGCAGCGCGCCCGTCGCCACCGCCGATGAACCAGATGGATCCCTGACCGGCTCCGAGTGGGCCAGGTTGGCGTTCGGGCGGGGGTGGAACTCCCCGGAGCAGGCAGAGCGGGACGCTCGTCGGATGTTCAGCCGCGTGCTCGCCCAGTGGGCGGGCGATGTCTTGGCGGCGCGTCGGCGCGGGCTCGATCGGCCGGGGAGGCGGATCGTCCCGGGTTCCTCGCGTCCCCCGGCGCTGCGGGCGGCCTGAAGCCGACGAGCCGCCGGGAGCGGGTCTGGCGCGGGCGCCGGGCCGGAGGAGGTTTGGACGGATGGGCGGCATCACCAGCGGCGTCGGGCTCTTCAGCGGGATCGATTCCCGTCAGCTGATCGACCAGCTGCTGGCCCTCGAAGCGCGCCCCAAGCAGCTCGCGCAGCAGCGGATCGTCGGGCTGCAGGCCCAGCGGGCGGCGTTCCTCGACATCAACACGGCGCTGCTCTCCCTCAAGACCACCGCCGCCAAGTTCGCCACTTTCAAGTCGTTCCGGGCCGCCCAGGCCGACAGCAGCAACAGCGATGTCCTGACGGCCACCGCGGGGGCCGACGCCGCCGCCGGCTCGTACCAGTTGTCCGTCAAGCGCCTGGTCTCGACCCAGCAGCACCTCACGCGCGGGTTCGCGGACAAGGACTCCGCCGCGGTGGGGCTCACCTCGCTCTCCTTCGAGACCGGGGGCGGGTCGCTCGTCACCGAGACCCTGCTCTCTGAACTCAACGGCGCCGCGGGGGTCGAGCGGGGCAAGATCCAGATCAAGGACGCCTCCGGCGCCACCGCGACCGTGGACCTCTCCACCGCCGCCACGGTGGGCGAGGTGCTCGACGCCATCAACTCCACCACCGGGGTGCGCGTGACCGCCTCCATCGACGGCGACCGCATCGCCCTCAAGGACACCTCGGGCGTCAGCGGCACGCTCTTGGTCTCCAACGCCTTCGGCTCCAACACCGCGTCGTCCCTGGGGATCGCCAAGACCAGCGCCGCGGGCGTGGGCCAGAGCATCACCGGCGACCGCGTGCGCACCCTGGGCGGCGCGACCGCCCTCTCCACCCTGAACGACGGCAACGGGGTGCTCATCCGCACCGGCAGCTCCACCGCCGACTTCACCATCACCGCCCGGAACGGGTTCGCGTTCGACATCATCCTGGGCGAGATCACCGAGACCACCACCGACCCCGACACCCAGGTCGAGACCACCACCGTCGTCCAGACCCGCGCCACCACGCTGCAGGAGGCGATCAACTACATCAACGCCCAGACCGAGGGAGCCGTCACCGCCGCCCTCGACGCGAGCAAGACCGGGCTCGTCCTCACCGACAACACCGGGGGCGGGTCCAACCTCATCGTCCGCAACGGGCTCACGGGGCGCACCACCGCCACTGACCTGGGCCTCGAGACCGACAGCGCCGGCGTCGCCTCCTCCACCCTGAGCGGCAAGCGCCTCATCGCCGGGCTGAACTCCACCCTGACCCGCAACCTCAAGGGGGGCGACGGCCTGGCCGCGGGCGCGCTGACCATCACCGACCGCGCGGGCAACGCCACCACCCTCAACCTGACCGACGCCGACCTCGCCGGCTCGGTCAGCGACCTCGTCAAGACCATCAACACGCAGCTGACCAGCGCGGGCGTCGGCGCGTCCTTCTCAGTGAACTCCACCGCCAACGGGATTGCCCTCACCGACACCTCGGGCGGCACCGGGAACCTGCAGGCCAGCGGCGCCCTGGCGACGGCCCTGGGCGTCGCTTCCACCGGCGCCTCGGGCGGGGAGATCAAGGGCGCCAACCTCCAGACCCGCTGGTTCAACCGCGCCCTCACGCTCGCCTCCCTCAACGGGGGCAAGGGCATCGGCACCGGGACCATCCGCGTCACCACCGCCGACGGGAACAGCAAGACCATCTCCATCGGCGAGTCGGTCAAGACCGTCGACGAGTTCATCCAGTTCGTCGACGGCTTCGGCGGGCAGAAGTTCGAGGTCTCCGTCAACGACACCGGCGACGGGCTGCTCTTCAAGGACACCTCGGGCGGGGGCGGCGCCTTCAAGATCGAGGATGTCACCGGCGCCGTCGCCAAGAACCTGGGCATCGCCACGACCGCCGCCGCCGGGGGCACGCTGGAGATCGACGGCTCGTTCGAGCGCACCGTCGCCGTGCTGGCCACCGACTCGCTCCAGAAGGTGGCCGACAAGATCAACGCCGCGGGGGTGGGCGTGGCGGCCTCGATCATCCGTGACGGATCGGGCTCGACCCCGTTCCGCCTCAGTCTGACCGCCCGCCAGTCCGGCGCGGTCGGGCGAACGATCGTGGACACCGGCGCGACCGACCTGGCGCTGAGCACGCTGGCCAAGGGCGAGGACGCGATCGCCTTCTTCGGGGCCGCCGACCCGGCCAAGGCGGTGCTGCTCTCCAGCAGCACCAACGCGCTGTCCAGTGTGATCCAGGGCGTGACGGTGAACCTGAAGACCGCCTCCAGCGAGCCCGTCGAGCTGGTGGTCTCCCGCGACACCGAGGCGATCGAGAAGGATGTCAAGGCCTTCGTCGACGCGTTCAACAACGCGCTCGACCGCATCAACCGCCACGACCGCTACGACCCCGACACCAACACCCGAGGCGCCCTGTTCGGCGACGGCACCGTCTCCGCCCTCAAGACCGAGCTCTTCCGCCTGGTGCAGGGGACGCCCGAGGGTGTGGACGGGCAGTTCCAGCGCCTCTTCCAGGTGGGCGTCCGCATCGGCTCGGGCAGCCGCCTTGAACTCGACAGCCAGGACTTCCAGGCCGCCATCGACCAGGGCATCCTGGATGTCGAGCAGCTCTTCGCCGCCAAGACGCTCGAGTCCAAGAACACCACCATCGACCTGGGCAACGGCATCACCGTCAACAACCCCGACGCCAAGGACTCGTTCAGCGCGCTGGGGGTCGCGGAGCAGCTGGCCCGGCTCGCCGACTCCTTCACTTCGAGCGTCGACGGCACGCTCACCAGGCGCGACCAGACGATCGACACCCAGATCAAGCTCCAGAACGACCGCATCGCCGGGTTCGACCGTCGCCTGGACGCCAAGCGCGCCCGCCTGGAGCGCCAGTTCGTCGCCATGGAGCAGGCGATCGCCTCGCTCCAGCAGCAGTCGGGCCAGCTCGCCAGCATCCGCGCCGTGGGCTGACCCCCCGGAAGTCGCGTCCGGAAACGGCCGAAGACAGTTCCCAGCCATGCCAGTCATCGATGTGAACAACCCGTACTTCCGCACCAAGGTGCTCACCGCCCGCCCCGAGGAGCTCCGCCTCATGCTGCTGGAGGGCTCGCTCCGCTTCATGCGCGACGCCCGCGAGGGCATGGGCGCCCGCGACTACGAGCGCATGTTCGAGGGCATCTCCAGCGCCCGGAACATCGTGGTCGAACTGATGACCTCGCTCCGCCACGACATCGCCCCCGACCTGTGCGCGCGGATGGACTCGCTCTACAACTACATGTTCCGGCGCCTGACCGAGGCGTCGTTCGAGAAGGACGCCTCGAAACTGGACGAGGTGATCTCGCTGATGGACTACGAGCGCGAGACCTGGACCATGGTCATCGAGAAGGCCGCCCGGGAACGAGGGAACGCCCCGAGCGCTCCCCCCGGGGCCGTCGCCGGCGCTCCGGCGCCCGAGGCGCCGTCCCGGGGCGCGCAGCGCGCGCCCCTCTCCGTCCAGGGCTGAAGCGAGGTCGGCTTGGGTCGGCGCGGAGCCGGATCATCGATCCGATGGGGGCCATGACCGGTCAACGACCGAAGCGGCAACAGGTTTGATCCTTATGGCTTGGCTCCAGAGGCGGGCGATCCACTCGCCCGACGCTCTACCCCTTCTCAACTCGTCCGCCGTGGCGGACGAAGTTCTCACCCCGCGCGGGCCAGCTGGGCCGCCAGGTTCTCCAGGGCGAAGTTGACCGGCACATGGGCCGCCACATGGCGCTCCGCGTCGAGCACGCGCTCGATGGCCTCCAGCGCCCCGCTCGGATCCCCCGATCGCAGCCGCGCCCGCTGACGCTCCGCCAGGATCGACAGCACCAGGCGCACCGCGCCGGCGGTCGCCGACTCCTTGCTCGCGCTGGGCGTCTCCTTCAGGCGCTGCTCGACCCACTCGGTGACCAGCCCGGTCATCGCCGGCCCGAGGTCCGGGTGGAACGCGCCCGCCTCGGCCCGGTCCAGCATGGGCTCCAGCGCGCGCGCCCAGGCGTACAGCTTCGAACGGACGCCCTCCAGCGCCCGCCCGGGCGAGCCCGACGCGAACCGCTCGATCCACGCCCGCTCGTCGGGGGGGATGTCGACGCCCAGGCGCCCGAACCACGCCCGCATCGCGCCGGCGTCCAGCGCGCCGAACGCCACCCGCTGGCAGCGGCTGCGGATCGTCGGCAGCAGCGCCTCCTCGGCGCTCGTCACCAGGATGACCATCGAGCCCGCGGGGGGCTCCTCCAGCGTCTTGAGGATCGAGTTCTGCACCGGCGCGTGCGCGGTCGAGCGGTCCAGCAGCTCCGCCTCGTCGATGATGAACACCTTGCTCACCCCGGCGCCGGTCCGCAGCGTGGGCGCCAGCGCGATGGGGCGCAGCAGACGCTCGTCGACGACCTCCTTGGGGATGGTCGTCAGCTTGCGGTCGCGGACCTGCTTGTCATCGGAGAAGCGGGCCAGCTCCCTGGTGATGATGTGCAGGTCGGGGTGCGCCCCGCGGGCCACGAGCCGCTGGGTCTGGCTGTCCGCCTCGGGCGCGGGGACGCCCGCCAGGTCCGGCGCGGTCGTCGGGTCCAGCACCAGGGCGCCGAAGGCGAGCGCCGTGGTGAACTTCCCCACGCCCGGAGGCCCCGCAAAGATCCACGCATGATGGACCCGCCCCGACGCCACGGCCGCGTGGAGCGTGGACACGGCGCGGTCCTGGCCCAGGACGGCGCTCAGCAGGGTGATCGGGGCGGCGGGCGCTTCGCTGTTCACCGGCGTGAGGATACCCGCGCCGTTCAGCGCATGAACAGGATCGTCACCACCACCAGCGGCGGGAGCATCACCACCGCCGAGTAGCCCATGTACCCGAAGAACGAGGGCATGGCGACGCCCGCGCGTTCCGCGATGGCCTTCACCATGAAGTTCGGCCCGTTGCCGATGTACGACATCGCGCCCATGAACACCGCGCCGAGCGACACGCCGATGAGCAGGTCCGAGCGCACCTCCCCGCCGTCAGCGAGGCGCACCATCCCGTCGCCGCTCCCGGCGCCCGCCGGCCCGATGGACTCGGCCACCTGGAAGAACACCGCGTAGGTCGGCGCGTTGTCGAGGAACGCGCTGAGCACCCCCGTCGTCCAGAAGAACTGCCAGGGCTCCGCGAGCCCCAGGGACGCCCCCTTGGCGCTCAGGATCTCCAGCGGGACCTGCATCGTCACGAAGATGCCGATGAACAGCGCCGCGACCTCGCCGATCGGTTCGAAGTTGAACCCGTTCTCCTCGCGCACGCCCTTGGGCGTCGTTCTGAACGAGAGCCCCACCAGCGCCAGCTGCACCAGCTCGCGCGCAAAGATCGGCGGCACCCAGTCCGTGCCGGGCAGCGGCCTGGAGGGATTGATCGTCGCCACCGCGACGACCGCCAGCGCCAGCCAGAGGAAGTTGATCGCCCCCAGGATCCGGATCGGCTCGCGGGCCTGCGTCTCCTCCAGCGCCCGGAGCCGGAGGGCGTCGTTCCGGTGCAGGCGCCGGTCCAGCAGGAAATAGATCACGAGCAGAGCCACCAGCATGAACGCCCACTCCGGCGCCAGCACCAGCGTCCAGAAGAAGGGCACGCCCTTGAGGTACCCGATGAACAGCGGCGGGTCGCCGATCGGCAGCAGGCACCCGCCCACATTGCAGACGATGAAGATGAAGAAGACCACGGTGTGGGCGACGCGCTGCCGCTCGCGGTTGGCGTTCAGCAGCGGGCGGATCAGCAGCATCGCCGCCCCCGTCGTCCCGACGAAACTGGCGATCAGCCCGCCCAGGGCCATGATCGCGGTGTTCGTGGTCGGCGTGCCCCGCAGCCCCCCCCGCACCGCGATGCCCCCCGAGATGCAGTACAGCGTCAGCAGCAGCGTGAGGAAGGGGATGTACTCCATCACGGAGTTCCCCACCGCGCCCAGCATGCCCGCGAAGCCCGCGGGCGTGGTGAAGTGCCCGTGGTCCTCCGTGAGGGCCATGCCCATCCAGCGGAAGAACCGGGGCAGGTGGTCGCCGTGGAGCACGACCCCGTGGTCACGGACGAGGAAGTGAACGAGCGTGACCGCGCCGAGGATCCCGCCCACGATGAGCTTGTTGCGGTTGCTGTGCCACCAGTGGGCCGCCCGGGGGATCAGGGGCAGCAACGCGATCGCCAGCAGCAGCGCCACGAAGGGAGCCACCCAGCCGATCGCGGGGATCGGCGCCCCCTCGGATATCGCCGCGAGAACCATGGACCCATCATAGAAGGGTCCGGACCCCGTTTCGGGGCGGCTTCGGAGGAGGCGTCACGGGATCGTCGATCCCCCCGCGGGATGGCGGGCGCCCTCGCGGGTCCATGGCCAGGGGCGCAAGGCGATCGGTTCGAGTGGCTCGCCTCCCGAGCCGGGCGATTCACTCGCCCGGCGCTCTACCCCTCTCAACTCGCCCGCTGCGCCGGGCGAGGCCTCCTACTGGCACTCCTCCAGCCAGTTCGCCAGCACATCGGTGATGTCGTCAAAGTCGACGAACGCGTCCCCGTTCGCGTCCCCCGTGGCCCCGGAGCACGACGACCCCGAGCCGCTCGTGCCCCACGCCGACAGCACGGAGGTGATGTCGTCGAAGTCCACAGCCCCGCTCCCGTCGGCGTCGCCGTTGCAGCCGCCCAGCAGTGTGAAGGTGAAGTCGCTGGTGGGCGTCGCCACGACTGGGTTCAGCGCCAGCCCCAGCGCGCACCGCAGCGTCGCCGCTCCGGCGAGCCGGGGCGTGACGCGGTACACGAACCCGCGGGCCATGTCGCCGATCGGGAAGATCGCCACCACGCTCGGGTCTGGAGACGCCACCTGCTCCCGACCCGCGAAGAAGCAGCTCGTGACATCCGTCCACGCTGTCGGGCTGGCGATGGGCCGGCGCTCGACGGTCACGGGCATCCCCGCCCCGGTGTTCCATTCCACCGGGCCGTAGAACCGCAGCAGCAGGGGGCTGCCCGTCGTCGGCACCGCTCCCGCGCTCAGCACGGCCCCCGCCGGCGGGAGCGAGTCCGACCCATGGACATGGAACGGGACGGCCCCGACCGTCCCGCCGCCCACGGACGCGCCGGTCGCGCTGTACGCGGGCTTGGGTCCGAGCAGCCCGCCGCCCACCCGCACCTCACCGAACCAGGATCCCCCGATGTCCGAGGCGTTCACCAGGATCATCCCCTCCAGCCCGCCCGCCTGCGCGATGCGCATCTCGGCCCCGGTCACCAGCGACTTGCCGATGCGGATCTCACGCCCCGCGCGGAACCGCCCGCCCACATTCACCACCGGCTGCCCGTTGTTGTTGTTGCGGATGTGGTTCACGAACGACAGGTCCGCGTCGAGGTCCGTCGCCACCGTGATGACCCCCGGCTCGTTCACCCCCGTCGTCGTCAGCTCGTAGGTCGAGAGCGACCCGACGAACGGCCCGACCGTCGTCTCGATCTTCCCCGTCAGCCCGCTCCCACCGTTGGAGAGCGTGGTGATGTCCGCGTAGATCTCCCCCGCGGTCAGGCGCACCAGGTTCTGCTGCGTGCGCACCAGCACCGGGATCGACGAGGTGCCCACGCCGCCCGTCGCGGTCAGGCCGAAGATGGCGCCGAAGTCGCACAGCACATCCCCGCGGATCCGCCCGTTCACCGTCCCGCTGATGAGCGTCGACTCGCCCCCCGACGCCCGCTGCAGCAGCTGGATCCCCCCCGTGAGGTCGCCCCCGACCGTCATCGCGTTGATCGTGTTGACCAGGATCGTCCCGACATTCCCGCTCGTTCGCAGGTCCTTCAGCACCACCGTCGAGGTGCCCGTGCCCCGGTCGATCAGGTCCACCGACTGGATCGTCGTCCCCAGGTTGTAGCCCCGCACCTCCACGAACACGATCTGCGGCACGCTCGCGTTCACCGTCACCGACTCGATCCGGTCCGCCGCCGCGCCGCGCACCGTGAAGGTCGTCGGCTGCGCGGCGATGGTGGTGGTCAGCGTGACCACCCACTTGCCGCCCGCGCCGGGGGTGACCGTCCAGGTCGGGCCGGGCGACGGGTCGGTGCTGATGACGATCTGCGCGACGCCCTCGCTCGCAGTCGCAGCGCCGAGCAGCAGAGCCACCACCAACCCGACCAGTCCCGAGTGACCGCGCGTGCGCATGGGCCGACCTCCGAGCCCGGGCCGAGAGGTCCGGGAATCGCTGGTCGAATCGGCCCGATCCGGCGCCCTCTGAAGGCGCGACCCCCACGCACCCCCCACGCACCCCCGC
>DOJA01000278.1:0-528 GCA_003511945.1 Phycisphaerales bacterium
CCGGAATCGCCCCTGGAAGCCCCCCCGGAAACGCCCCCGGAGCCGCCCCCCGCGACGATCGGTGAACTCGACGAGCGCCTCGCCGCCCAGGCCCCGCGCGAAGAGGAACTGCCGGCGCCAAGCCCGGCGCCCCAATCGGTCGACGCGATGCGCGAGGAGGTCGCCGCCGCCCTCACCGCGCCGCCGATGGATGTCGAAGACGAGAGCCAGCCCGCCGCACCCGCCCCGGCGCCCAGGCCCGCTCCCGCTCGCGCACCCGCCCCGGCGCCGCCTCCCGCACCGGAGGGTCACGAGGCCCCCGCCCCGGTCGAGCCGGTGATCGCGGAGGTGAAGGGGCGATCCCTCGGCGCCCGGTTGCTGGGCGTGGCCCGCGTGGCGCCGATGGCGCTCTCGTGGCCCCTGACCTTTGTCGCGCCGGAGGTGCGGGACCAGCTCGGCTGGTTTGCGCTGGTGACGGCCTTCAACGCCTCCGCGGTGTGGGTGTTCCTGCTGCTGCGGCATTAGCGCGCTTCGTCCGCCGCGGCGGAC
>DOJA01000278.1:636-2879 GCA_003511945.1 Phycisphaerales bacterium
AGTGAATCGCCCGCCTTGGGAGAGAAGACCCCGGCATCCGTAGCTGGGCGCTCCCGCCCCTTCGCCTCAGGAGAAGATCCGCTTCATTCCCAGCGCCCGGCGCAGATCGATGAGCTGCCCCGCGTGCATGGCGTTGTGCTGGCTGACCCGGATGACCAGGTGCCACAAGGGCATCGCAGAGCCGGCCCAGGGCGTCGATTGCTCGAGCGCCGCCGCCGACGCGCCGGAGGCGCCGTTGGAGAATCGATCGCAGGCGTGATCGAATATCCCGATGCAGCGCGCCAAAGTTGGGTAGAGGGCGGCATCGGGGGACGGGGTGCTGCCGAAGGCGACCGCCTCGGTCGCGAAGCGGCGCTCGTCGCCCGTGCGGCCATGAACGAAGTCCGCATCGGGGAGCGGTCCGGCGTCGAGCCGCCCGGCGACTTCGTGCATGGTCAGCGCACAGTGTCCCAGCGTCCACGCCGCGTGGTTGGGGAGTGACGGCCCTTGCGCCGTGCGGTTGCCCTCGTCGAACCCGACGAGGTACCGGTGCACGCCCTGGCGGCTGTTGGCGATGACCTGCACGAGCGCCGTCTGGAGGTCGTTCATGGCCCCTCCTTCGGCGCGTGCCCGCCCAGCCGGAAGGCATCGAGCATGTGCCCCGGGATCGCCTGCATCTCCGGGGCGCGGAAGATCGAACCGTGCCCCAGGCCCGGGACGATGGCGATGTGCCCGCCCGAAGCGGGGTCGGCGCTCATCGGCGCCTCCGCCTCCGCGAGCGCCTTCTGCACGGCGCGGACCCCCTCGTGCAGGTTCCACTCGTCGGCGTCGCCCACGACGATCCTGATTCCCCGCGCGAAGATCGGCGCGTACCGCGCCGGGTCGCGCCGGATCAGGTCGGCGATGTCGAACCTTCGGTAGCGCTCCGCCACATCCCTGGCGATCGCGCCCGTGACCGGATCAAACAGGGCCGCCGGGTGGCCCCGCTCGTTGCGCGGCCCGAAGACCGCCTGCCACGAATCCCACTGCTCGGCGGAGGTGTTGTCCGGGCCTTTCACTTCCTCCCACTGGTTCTCCTGGCGCACGGTCATCAGCACCTTGCCGTTGCGGGTGTTGCTGGCGACCTCGGTCCCGTCGGGATGGGTGTAGAGGTTGGCGTCGGCGTAGATGTCGGCGCGCTGGAACGAACGGAAGTCCAGGGGGTCGGGGCCGGAGGCGAAGCAGCCGCCGAAGGTGTCGGGGTAGTTCATCGCCAGCCAGACGCAGGACCACCCGCCGGACGAGTGCCCGCGGAGCAGGCGGGCCGAGGGCTGCGCGATGAGCGGGAACTGCGCCTCGAGCGCGGGGATCAGTTCGGAGACGAGGGCCTGGCCCACGGGGCCGTTGTTGGCCGAGTCGGCGAAGAGGTGGTGCCCGTTGGAGGACTCGGGGTCGAGGACGATGATGAAGGCGTTCTGCTGGAGCGCATCGGTGGGCCGCGCCGGCCCGCCGTGGGCGTAGCCGAAGGCCTGCTGGTGGTCGCCGCTGAACCCGGGGATCTCGTACACCGCCGGGTACCGTCGCGACGGGTTGAATCCCAGCGGCAGGCCCACGCCCGCGCGGAGCGTGACCTCCCGCCCGTGGAACTCCGACAGCAGCCGTGAACGCACCTCGACGATCTGCACACCCTCCACCAGCGGTTGCGGCTTGGCCGTCACCACCTCGGTCAGCCCCAGGCGGACTTCGGGCGTCGAGCCCTGGGCGAAGACGAACTCGACCGCCTCGGACGACAGCGTGCCCGGCTGGCGATTCCACCGGCTGTTCGTGCGCACGGGCTCGAGCACCGCCTGCGCGAAGTAGCGACCCGGGGGCAGTTCGCTGGGCGGGCGGGGGAACGCCAAAGCCCGATCGTCCACGATGATGGGCTCGCCCGGCTTGAGCCCGACGACATCCAGGCCGTAGATCGGCTGGGGGTTGTTGTAGAACGGCGCGGTCGCCGGCGCGCGGTCCTTCACGGCCGGGACAGAACGGTCCACGATGTAGACCAGCAGCCGCCCTGTGACGGGCTGGTTGTGGGTCATGGAGCTCACCAGCACGCTGAACTGCGCCCCCGCGAGCGCCGGGACGGGGAGGGCCGCTACCGTCACCGCGCCCAGCACGAGCGCCACCGCTCGGGTCGCCATGGTCCACCGGCTCATCAGGGGCACTCCGAAGAAGGAACCGTCCGTGTGAGACGCAAGCGTACCCGCAGACCCCCGCCCCGGACGCAGGCACGCCCGGTCCCC
>DOJA01000301.1:0-8470 GCA_003511945.1 Phycisphaerales bacterium
GGGGGGTGGGGGTGGGGAACCTGGGTGGAGCATCGTTGTGGTGTTCGCGGGGAACATCATAGGGTTCCGTTCGGATGATTCCGGAACGGCTTCTCCGCCCCGACCCTGGCGCCGGCGGACCGCGGCGGCTGCCCAGAATTGTTGCGCCGCCAGATTACCCCGCTTTACAGGAACCTCATCGAATGAGACGACGAAAGGGCTGCCGTCGATTATTGCGCGGTTCTTTTCGGACTCTCGTGGTTCGGCAGCGCAGGAGTTCGGGTACCTTGAACGGGGGAGATCGCCCCGCGCGGGCTTGTTGACGGGGCCTTCGAGGGGCGTCGGTCGGAGTCAACGGAGCGCGTCGTCCGCGGGCGGCGCGGTCGGAGGAGGGATATCGAGTGGAACGGCGCTGTCATTGTTGGCTTTCGTGCGCGGGGGTTGTGATGTGTCTGGCCGGCGCGGCCCTTGGCGGCGCTCCCGGGTACCGGCCCCAGGGCGCATCCCGTTGGCCCGCGTCGCTCGAATCCTTCCTGCGCGGCGACGCGGATTCCAACTCGTCGGTGGACTTCAACGATGTCACTGCGGTGTTGGAGCAGTGGAACTCGGCCCAGTCAACCAACACTTCGCGCACCGGCTCCGCGGGGATCCTCGCGCTGGCGGCTCACCACTTCGGAGACGCGACGGGTGACGGGCTGGTCAACTCCACGGACCTGAAGGCCGTTGTGGACGGGTACTCAGCTCCCCGGGCGGCGCCCCAGACGCCGGAGGGGCCTGGTCCGGCGCTCGAGCGCGGGACCTCTGGAGGAGAATTGGCGCCCCGTGCCATCGCGCGGTGGGACGCGGTCCCCAACGAGGTCATCCGGGGCGACTCGACCCTCGGGGTGGTGGCGTTCCACCTCGCGGGCATCCGGCGGGTGGACTTCTACCTGAACGGGCACTTCTACGACTCCGCCCGGGAGCTGACGCGGAACCCGCGCACGGGCGTGGTGGAGTACACCGTCGCGCTCCGCGGCGACGAGCTTCCCGCGGGCGTGCTGGAGTTCGTGGCCGTCGCGGTGCCCGACTGGGGCGAGCCGCGCACGCTGGAGCCGCTCCGGGTGGTGAACCGGACGGGGACGGACCCGGCGCCGGCGCTGTTCGTCCGCACGCCCGCGCCCGCACCCGAGGAAGAGTCGCCCGACGACAACACCAGCCGCGATGAAGAGGACGGGGGGGACGAGCGGGGCGCGACCCGCGACCCCGCGGACGGCTCACTGGAGCGCCCGTTCGAGCGGATCTACGACGCCGCGGTGGCGGCGGTGAAGGCGGGCGCCGAGACGATCTATCTCCTCCCGGGCGACCACCTGTGGGCCGGGCGCGAGCCGGGGGAGAACTCCGTCCGCCTGGCGGATGACTTCGGCTGGCTGACCATCGCCGGCGCTCCTGGGACGGAGCCGGGCGAGGTGCGCATCGTGGGCAACTCCTCCTCCAACGGCGGGCTGAACTCCCAGCGCGTGCGGTTCCAGGGGCTGTCGCTGGTGGGCGTGACGCTCGACGCCAACCGGTCCTGGCAGGCGGCGGCGTGGTTCGACGGCTGCCTGCTCTCGGGCGCCGGGCGGGGGGACCGCAGCACCGGGTTCGTGGGCGACACGACCTGGACGGGCGGGACCTACGCCACGGGCTGCACCGTCAGCGATGTGACCACCGCGACCAAGCACTGGGACCTGGTCCGGGGCTGCCGCTTCGAACGCATCGGCTCCGATGTGTTCCACAACCCCCTGCTGGTGCTGGACTGTGAAGTGAACGATGTGCGCAAGGACACCGGCAGCACCGCGCACCCGGACCTCGTGCAGTTCAACGGCGACTTTGAGAATGTCATCGTCTACGGGCTCCGCGCGACGGAGGTGTGGGCCCAGGGCATCTTCTCTCGCGGGAGCAACGGCGTCCCCGACCGGGACCTGGCGTTCGTCAACATCGAGATCGACGCCCGCAGCCACCTGAGCCAGTGGCTCCAGTCCGCGGACCACCTGCTCTTTTGGAATGTGTCGTTCAAGGGGCGCTCGTGGAAACTGGCGAACGACCCGAAGGGGACGACGACCGAACTGACGAACCTGTCGGTGCGCGACTGCGCCGTGGACTCGCTGCTGCTCGACCCCGAGATCCGCACCGGGGGCGCGCAGGTCTGGCTCGGCAACGAGGTCGGCGCGATGCGGGAGCCCTCGGAGCGCGAGGTCTCTGAGGGGCTGGAAGAAGGCGACGACACCGGCGCGGAGTGAATTGGCTCGCTGTCGAGATCGTGCCCCGTTGGCGCTCCTGATCCGCAGGGCACGGCGTTGGCGTACCCCGGCGCCCGCCGTGACGGTGTTCGGAACGCGTGCTCTTGTGCTCGTCTCCGTGCCTCGAGGTCTCCGTGGTGTGGTCACGGCCGCGCTCACGTCGTGTGCGGGCGGTGGACATCTCCTTGGCGTCCGATCTGCATGGCGTAGAACGACCGCCAGACAAAGAACATCGAGACGACGAAGAACGCCCCCGCGAGGATCAGCGTGAGCCGCGGGCCCTGCGACGCGGTGAGACTGATCGCCAGTTCGACCGCGAGCAGGCCGAAGAGCGTGGTGAACTTGATGACCGGGTTCATGGCGACCGAGGAGGTGTCCTTGAAGGGATCGCCCACGGTGTCGCCGACGACGGTGGCGTCGTGCAGGGGCGTGCCCTTCTTCTTGAGTTCCACCTCGACGATCTTCTTGGCGTTGTCCCACGCGCCGCCGGCGTTGGCCATGAAGATGGCCTGGAACAGCCCGAAGAGCGCCGTGGAGAGCAGGTAGCCGATGAAGAAGAAGGGCTCGAGGAAGGCGAACGCCAGGGTGGCGAAGAAGACGCCCAGGAAGATGTTGAACATGCCCTTCTGGGCGTACTGCGTGCAGATGGCCACGACGCGTCGGCTGTCCTCGACCGAGGCCTTGGCGGCGCCCTCCAGGCGGATGTTGGCTTTGATGAACTCCACCGCGCGGTAGGCGCCGGTGGTGACGGCCTGCGTCGAGGCCCCGGTGAACCAGTAGATCATCGCGCCGCCCACGACGAGCCCGAGCAGGAAGGGCGGGTGCATCATCGAGAGCTTGTCGAGGTTCTCGGTGAGCCCGTGGGTGAGGGCGACGATCATCGAGAAGATCATGGTGGTGGCGCCGACGACCGCGGTCCCGATGAGCACGGGCTTGGCGGTGGCCTTGAAGGTGTTGCCCGCGCCGTCGTTCTCCTCCAGGAAGTGCTTGGAGCGGTCGAAGTCGGGCGTGAACCCGAACTGGCTCCTGACCTCGTTCTCGATGCCGGGGACCTGCTCGATGGTGGAGAGTTCGTAGACCGACTGGGCGTTGTCGGTCACCGGGCCGTAGGAATCGACCGCGATGGTGACCGGGCCCATGCCCAGGAACCCGAAGGCGACGAGCCCGAAGGCGAAGACCGCGGGGGCGAGCATGAGCGGGGCGGGCTCGACCGGGAAGAGCGTGCTGATGAGGTACGCGCCGGACATGAGCGCGACGATGGCGATGCCCAGCCAGTAGGCGCTGAAGTTCCCCGCGACGAAGCCGGAGAGGATGTTGAGCGACGCGCCGCCCTCGCGGGAGGAGGTGACGACCTCGCGGACATGGCGGGACTCGGTGCTGGTGAAGACCTTGACCAGCTCGGGGATGATCGCCCCCGCGAGCGTGCCGCAGGTGATGATGGCCGACAGCTTCCACCACATGGTGCCGTCGCCCAGGGTGGGGATGAGGAGGTAGGAGGCGATGAAGGTGAGGACGACGGAGACGCCCGAGGTGAGCATGACGAGGTTGGTGAGGGGCTTCTCGAAGTTCATCTGGTCGGCGTCGCGGTAGAAGGCCCTGGCGAAGGCCTCGTTGAGGAGGTAGGACCCCCCGCTGGCCAGGACCATGACGATGCGCATCATGAAGATCCACACCAGCAGCTGGACCTGCACCAGCGGCTCGGTGACCGCGAGGAGGATGAAGGAGATGAGGGCGACCCCCGTCACGCCGTAGGTCTCGAAGCCGTCGGCGGAGGGGCCGACGGAGTCGCCCGCGTTGTCGCCCACGCAGTCGGCGATGACTCCGGGGTTGCGTGCGTCGTCCTCCTTGATCTTGAAGACGATCTTCATGAGGTCGGACCCGATGTCGGCGATCTTTGTGAAGATGCCCCCCGCGATCCGCAGGGCCGCGGCCCCGAGGGACTCCCCGATGGCGAACCCGATGAAGCACGGCCCGGCCAGATTGCCCGGGACGAACAGCAGGATGATGAGCATGATGAGCAGTTCGACGCTGATGAGCGCCATGCCGATGCTCATGCCCGCCTTGAGGGGGATGGCGTAGCAGGGGAAGGGCTTGCCCCGCAGACTGGCGAAGGCGGTGCGGGAGTTGGCGAAGGTGTTCACGCGGATGCCGAACCACGCGACGCCGTAGGACCCGGCGATGCCGACCACGCTGAAGAAGACGATCATCGCGATCTTGAAGGGCGGGAAGCCGGTGCGCACCTCCTCGACGCCGTTGACCACCTCAACCGTGGGGGCGAGGAATCCGAAGTAGGCGACCATGACGGCGGCGATGAAGGCCCACAGCACCGCGAGGAACTTGCCCTGCTGCACGAGGTAGGCCTTGCAGGTCGTGTAGATGAGCTCGCTGATGTCCAGCATGCTCCTGTGGACCGCCATGGCCCTGAGCTGCGCGAAGATGACGAACCCGAACACCAGCCCCAGCGCGCTGACCACGAGCCCCGCCATCAGCAGGGTGTGCCCGTCGATGCCCATGAACTGCGCGGTCGAGAGGTCGGGCAGCACGAGGTTGGCCTCGCCCCCCGGTCGGTGCGCGGGCGCCGAGGCGCCCTCCGGGGCGGCCAGCAAGGACGACGGGGCCACGAACAGCAGGGACAGCAGCGCCGCCAGAACGGCAGCGACGCCCTGAACGCGACGGTTGGATTTCATGCGGGGCTCGCCTCTTTGCGCAACGGAGCCGGCGCGACACCGGCCGCGCGGGCCATCGGCTATCTATCGACACGACCCCCGGCACTCAGTTGAAAGGCCCCGGGCGCCCGAGCGACTTGCTACCTTCCCGGTCCAGCCCCCCGGAGGGGAGCCCGACGATGACCACGCCCGACTTCGAACTGCTGGGCTCGTTCTACCTCGGGCGCGAGCGCACGCCCGACGGCCATCCGGGGCCTCTTCTCCTGTACGACTCCAAGGACCTGGTCACCCACGCGGTGTGCGTGGGGATGACCGGGAGCGGGAAGACGGGGCTGTGCGTCGGGATCCTCGAGGAAGCCGCCATCGACGCCATCCCGTCGATCGTCATCGACCCCAAGGGCGACCTGGCCAACCTGCTGCTGGCGTTCCCCGAGCTCCGCCCGCAGGACTTCCGCCCGTGGATCAACCTCGACGACGCCCAGCGCCAGGGCGTCGACCCCGACGAGTTCGCCCGTCGCCAGGCCGAGCGGTGGCGCGCCGGGCTCGCGGAATGGGGCCAGGACGGCCCGCGCATCGCCCGTCTGCAGTCGGCGGCGGAGTTCGCGGTCTACACCCCGGGGAGCAACGCCGCCCGCCCGGTCTCGATCCTCCGCTCGTTCGCCGCGCCCTCCGCGAGCGTGCGCGAGGACAGCGAGGTGTTCAACGAGCGGATCGCCAGCACCGCGACGGGGCTGCTCGGGCTGCTGGGGATCGACGCCGACCCGCTCCAGAGCCGCGAGCACATCCTGCTGTCCACGGTCCTTCACCGCGCCTGGGAGGCGGGCGAGGACCTGGACCTGGGGGCGCTCATCGCCCGCATCCAGAGCCCGGGCGTCTCCCGCATCGGCGTGATGGAACTGGAGACCTTCTTCCCCGCGGCGGACCGCTTCCGGCTGGCGATGTCGCTGAACAACCTGATCGCGTCTCCCGGGTTTGCCCGCTGGCTGGAGGGCGAGGCGCTGGATGTGGGCGCGCTGCTGCACGGCGCGGGGGGCCGGCCGCGGGTGTCGATCTTTTCCATAGCGCACCTGAACGACGCGGAGCGGATGTTCTTCGTCTCGCTGCTCCTGAACGAGGTGCTGGCCTGGGTGCGGACGCAGCGGGGGACGACGAGTCTGCGCGCGCTGGTCTACATGGACGAGATCGCGGGCTACTTCCCGCCGGTGGCGAACCCGCCCAGCAAGCAGCCGCTGCTGACGCTGATGAAGCAGGCCCGCGCGTTCGGGGTTGGGGTGATCCTCGCGACGCAGAACCCGGTGGACCTGGACTACAAGGGGCTGTCGAACGCGGGGACCTGGTTCATCGGGCGCCTGCAGACCGAGCGCGACAAGGCGCGGGTGCTGGACGGGCTGGAGGGCGCGATGTCGAGCGCCGGCGGGAGGTTCGACCGCGCCGAGATCGACCGGCTGCTGTCGGGGCTGGGCAGCCGCGTGTTCCTGATGAACAATGTCCACGACGACGGGCCGGTGGTGTTCGAGACCCGGTGGGCGCTGTCGTACCTCCGCGGGCCGATGACGCGGGCGGAGCTTCGCCTGCTGGCTTCGGCGAGCGCCCACGAGGCGCAGAAGCACGCGCCCGATGCGGAGCGGGCGCCCGCTCCCAGCGCGGCTCCGCCGGCCAGGGCGCCGGCGGCTTCCGTCCAGCGCCCGGTCCTGCCGCCGGAGGTGCCGCAGTTCTTCCTGCCCCTGCGCGGGCCGCGCGGGACGGGGCCGATCGTCTACCGCCCGATGCTGCTGGGCAGCGGGCGCATCCACTACGAGGACGCCCGCCTGGGCGTCGAGACCGACGAGATCGTCTGCGTTCTGGCGGAGGTGTCGGCTGGCCCCGTGACGGTGGACTGGGACGCCGCCCCGGTGACCGACCTGACCGAGGAGGACCTGGAGCGCGAGCCCCGCGCGGGCGCCGCCTTCGAGGCCATCCCCGCGGAGGCGGGCAAGCCCCGGAACTACGAGCAGTGGAAGAAGGCGCTGGGCGACACGCTGTACCGCACGCGCCGGGTGGAGCTGGCCCGCTGCCCGGGGCTGAAGCTGATCGCCGAGCCGGGCGAGGACGAGCACGCCTTCCGCCTGCGGGTCGAGCAGCGCAGCCGCGAGGAGCGCGACGGCGCCGTCGAGCGCCTGCGCGAGAAGCACGCGCCGAAGTTCCAGACCCTCCACGAGCGGCTCCGCCGGGCCGAGCAGCAGGTCGAGTCCCAGCGCGAGCAGGCCAAGGCCGCCAAGTACCAGACCGCGGTGTCGTTCGGCTCGGCGGTGCTCGGCGCGCTGCTGGGGCGGAAGAAGGCCAGCAGCGCGAATGTCGGGCGGGCCGCGACCGCGGCGCGGGGCGTCGGGCGGGCGTCCAAGGAGGCGTCCGATGTCGAGCGCGCCCGGGAGACCGTCGACGCCCTGCGCGCACAGATCGCCGAACTGGAAGCCAAGGTGAGCGCCGAGGTGCAGACCATCGCCGACGAGCAGCGTTCGCTGGCGGCGGACCTTGATTCCGTCTCACTCAAGCCCAAGAAGACCCAGATCGCCGTGCGCACCGTGGTCCTGGCGTGGGGGCCGTGCGTGCGCGGGTCCGATAACTCGTTGACGCCTGGCTGGTGAGCCGGTTCTCCACCGACCCGGGCGCGAAGCCCTTGCCCGCCGCGGGTTCAGAGGCACCCTTCCTCCGGCCCGGAGGCCAAGAGGGAGAGAGAATCAATGCGCGCTTCGACCATCATCGGGGCCGCGGGCGTGATGCTCGCGGCCGGGACTGTGCTCGCCGGGCCGAACTCGGCCTGGAGCATCTCCGCGACCAGCGGCGGCCGGACATCGACCTGGACGGTGCCCGGTGAGTGGCTGCTCGAAGGCGGCTCGCACCGCGTCGATATGGGAGAGTTCGGCTACGCGGACCTCGCCATCGGCTGGCCCTCGGAGCGGGGCGACGATTGCCCGAGCGTGACCGTGAACTTCGGGGCGACCGCCGCCAGCGGGCTCGACACGATGTTCACGCTCACCAGTGCAAAGCTGACGATCCCGACCACGGGGAACACATTCGGCCGCCTGACCTCTGATCTCAAGGTCACCGACGCCAACGCCAGCGGCGCCGCGACCTTCACCGGAACCCTCCCGAACGGGGACGGCGTCGGCGGGTTCATCAACGGCGATGCGTTCGTTGACGCCACGCTCGTCACCAGCGCGTTCCCTTCCCTCGTCGCGCCGGGCGAGGGCATGAACACCGACGAGTTCGACTCCGGCTGCATCACGCTCACCGGGGTCGAAAGTCTGCAGCTGGCGTGGAGCTTTCTGCTGACCGCCGGCGACTCCGCCATGGGCAACGCCCAGTTCATCGTGTGCGACGACTGCGCCCAGGTGGTGCCCCTGCCCGGCGCCGCGGCCATGGGGCTCTCCGCCCTGCTCGCGCTCGGCGCCCGACGCAGGCGGATCGAAGGCCAGCGCTGAGTGCCCCGCACAGAATGACCCCGACTCTTTGGTGGGACGGGCGGCCCGCCCGTCTCTGGTGGGACAGCCATCCCGCCTGTCTCTGGTGGGACAGGCATCCCGCCTG
>DOJA01000301.1:8637-17245 GCA_003511945.1 Phycisphaerales bacterium
GGACGGGCGTCCCGCCTGTCTCTGGTGGGACGGGCGGCCCGCCCGTCGCTCCGGTCTTCTCCGCGTCATTCTGTGAGCGCCCTCACGGCCAGCGGCTACGGCTTCTGCGGCGGCGTGTCGTCCTTGGGCTTCTTCTCGGGGGCGGCGTCCTTCGCGGCCGGAGTGTGGGGAGCGGGGGGAGCGGGGGGTGCTGGCTCCGATGGCGCGGGCTCCTTCCCTTCCGCGTCCTTCGCACGCCGGACCGCCTTCTCGAAGTACTTCCGCAGCACAGGGTCGTAGCGGTTGGGGATGGTCCGCTCCTCGACGCCCTTCTGGGCCGACTCCTGCGCCTCGCGGAGGCCATCGACCATCGGCCGATCACTGATCTGCCCGCCCCGCGTGGGCGGCGCGTCGGGATTGATCCATTCACGGGCGACGCGTCCTTCGCTCCCGCCGCGGCGGGCGTCGACCGTGTCGGTGCCCTTGTAGCCATCGGGCAGGTCCGGGGTCGTTCCGCCCGCGCGATCACCCGAGCCGCCCTGCGGCCCCGCGCCGGCTCCCGTCTGCTTGGCCTGCTCCGCCGCCCAGCGGTCCAGCAGGTTCTGTTCCTGATCGCCGGGACTCTCTCCCAGGCGCCGGGCGGCTTCGCGGAGTCGATCGGCACGCTCGCGGTCCCGGCGGGCGCGCTCGGCGCGCTGGGCCATCTCGTCCAGCCGCTCACCGGCCCCCGACCCTTGGCCTGGCTCGCTCCCCGCCCCGCCGCCACCCGAACTGCTCCCCCCGGGACTGCTCCCCCCGGGACTGCTCCCCCCGGGACTGCTCCCCCCGGGACTGCTCCCCCCGGACGAACCGCCGGAGGACTGCTCCCCGCCTTGGGATCCCTTTCCGCCCTGTCCCGAATCGCCGGTCGAGGAGTTGGCGGGCTGCTGCGAGCCCTTACCCTGTTGCTGGCCCTGCTTCCCGCCGCCGGATTGCTGATTCCCGGGTTGGGATTGCTGCGAGCCCTGGTTCTGGTCGGGCGCGCCGCCGGGCTGAGGTTCGCCCTGCTGCTCCGGGCGCTTGCCTTCGCCCTCGCCCTTCTGCGGGTCGCGCTTGGATGGATCCTGGTTTCCGGTGTTGGCCGGAGGCGGGGGCTGATTCAGCGGCGCGAACGGATCACGCGGCTCGCGCGGTGGGGCCTGGGCCGGGTCGCGCTGGTCGGGGGGCTGATCGTCCGCGCCCCCTGACTTTGGCACGGCGGGCTTGCGCAGATCGGGCAGCAGGTCCCGCGCCTCCTTCGCGGCGTCGCGTGCGTCCTTGGCGGCGTCGCGACGGGCCTGGCGCTCGGCGTTCCGGCGCGCCGCTTCCTCCGCGAGGCGACGGGCCGCCTCCGGGTCCATCCCCGCGTTCTCCAGCGCCTGCTGCAGCGCGCGCGGATCGGTCTCCGACTGCAACGCCTCGGCGGCCTCGCGGCTCAGCCCCTGCTGCTCCAGCGGCTGACGGTCCGCCTCTGTCTGGGCGTCGGCCTGTCGCTCCGCCTGGGAAGCGGCGCGGTCGAGCGCCTCCGCGGTCTGTTCGAGGTGCTCCGCGACGGCGCGGCGCTCCTCCTCGGTCATCTCGTCGAGCTGCGCTTCCAGTTCCCGGGCCGCCTCCGCCGCCCCTGCAAGGTCGCCCTGCCCCAGACGATCCCGGAGCGCATCCCCTGCCCCCGGGGCGCCATCGCCGTTCTCGCCGCCCTTCTCGTTGTTCAGGGCGTTGAACAGTTCGCGGGCCGCCTGCTCTCGAAGGGCCTGCTGCTCGGCCCGGCGCGCGAGTTCCTCCGCCGACTCGTTCAGCCGATCCACCGCCTCGGCCCGCACCTCGTCAGAGTCCTTCGCGCCGGCGAGCAGCTGCTCCGCCAGGTCGTTCAGGATGTCGTCCTCGCCCCGGGCCAGATCCTCGGCCCGCTGGGTCTGGGGGGCGTCGGGCGATGGGGGCTGCACTTCTTCGACGATCTCGCGCAGTTGCTCCGCCAGCGCCATCCGGGCCGCGTCCTGCGCCGGCGAGCCCTCGGCCCGGCGCGCGCCGAGCAGGTCGAACGCGGGCAGGAAGAAGCCCACCGCCCACGCCGCCAGGGCCAGCGCGGGCCACGCGGCCCAGGAGTTGCCCCAACGCAGCGGAATGGCCCGCTCAACCCGGACACCCCGTGCCGCCTCTTCCGCATCGTCGATCGCCATCTTGGCGAAGGCGTCGTCCGCGGCGGCGGCGCGGAGCACGAGCGCTGAACCGAGCCGATCGCGCAGCCGCAGAGCCGTGTCGAGTTCCACGGCGGCGTCGATCGCCCCTCCCCGAGTCAGCGTCGCCCAGCCCAGCGCCACCAGGGCCGCCAGCCCGATCGGCCCCGCCAGCCACAGCCACCAATCGAGCCCCGGGCCGATCAGCCGATCGACCAGCGCCCCGAGCAGCGCCGCGCCGGCGCCGATCGCCAGCGCCGGCCCGAGAAGTGAAATGATCCGGCGCGCCAGGCGCCGACGCTGCGCCGCCCGAACGACCTGTTCAACTCGGGTCATGCCAAACGATAGGGAGCCCGGCAGGCCCGGGTTTCACGCCGGGTTGTGCCACGCCCGCCCGGTGCGCGCCAGGAGGGCATCGGCCGCCGGGGGGCCCCAGGACCCCGCGGGGTAGGGCTGGATGGCGTCGCGGACCCGTTTGGAGTCCAGCACGGGCTGGACGAGGCGCCAGCCGGTCTCGATCTCGTCGCGGTGCTTGTAGAGGGTCTGGTCGCCGCGCATGGCGTCGAGCATGAGCGGGCCGTAGGCCTCCAGGGGCTGGGCCTTGAACGCCTTGGCGTAGTCCATCTCGAACTGGACGGAATCGAGCCGGAGCGACGGCCCGGGCACCTTGGCCTCGAAGCGCATCGAGACGCCCTCGCCCGGGGCGATGTGGATGATGATCCGGTTCGCGGGGCGCACCGCCGCGGCCAGCGCGGGGTCCACCTTGCGGAACAGGTTCACCGGCGGCTGCCTGAACTGCACGACCACCTCGGTGAGCTTGCGGGCCATCTTCTTGCCCGAGCGGATGTAGAAGGGCACGCCCGCCCAGCGCCAGTTGTCGATGTCGACGCGCAGGGCGGCGTAGGTCTCGGTCTTGCGGGCCGGGTCGACGCCCTCGAGCTGCTCGTAGGCGCGCCCGCTGTCCTCGTCGTCGGGCTTGCCCGAGGCGGCGTAGCGCCCCAGCACCGCCAGCTCGTGCGCCCCCTCGACCGTGGGTATGCGGGCCGAGTTGATGAGCTTGATCTTCTCGCGCCGGATGGCGTCCTGGTCGTAGACGCTGGGCGCCTCCATCGCCACCAGCGCCAGCACCTGCAGCAGGTGCGACTGGACCATGTCCCGCATGGCGCCGGCGCCGTCGTAGAAGGTCCCCGCCCGGCGCCCGACGCCCACCGACTCGACCGCCGAGACCTGGATGTGGTCCACGAACTGGTTGTTCCAGGTGGGCTCGAAGATGGTGTTGGCGAAGCGCATGACCAGGATGTTCTGGACCAGTTCCTTCCCGAGGTAGTGGTCGATGCGGTAGATCGCGTCCTCTTCGAACACCCGCCCCAGCGCGCGGTTGAGGGACTCCGCCGAGCCCAGGTCGGTGCCGAAGGGCTTCTCGACGATGATGCGCTGCCAGGGCATGGCCGCCGGGTGCAGGGCGCACCAGCGCTTGCCCTCGAAGACGATCCCGCTGGCGCCGATCTGGTTGATGATCGGCTCGTACAGCTGCGGCGCCACCGAGAGGTAGAACAGGACATTGGGCTGCACCCCGCCCGGTGAGTCGTCGGGCGCGCGGGGCGCGACGGTCCCGTGCTCGCGCGCGATCTCGTTGATCCGCCGGACCAGCGGCCCGTAGAGGTCGGGCGACGAGGCGCTGCCCGGGAAGTAGTGCAGTCGGCGGGCGAAGCGGGCCCATTCGCCCGCGTCGAACGACGCCGCGTGCTTCTGCACGCTGGGGCGCAGGTGCTCGCGCCAGGCGTCGTCGGACATCTCGGTGCGGCTGTTGCCCAGGACGCACAGCCCCTCGGGGAGGCGGTTCTGCAGGTGCAGTTCGAAGAGCGCGGGGATGAGTTTCCGCTGCGTCAGGTCGCCCGAGGCCCCGAAAATGACAACGACGCAGGGCTCCGGCGCGTGGGCGGCTCGTGGGGTGGTGTTCATCGTTGGGGGCGTGCGCGGGGTTTGTTCGGGCCGTGGGGCGGGGACGCGCCGTGATTGTCAGACGCTCGCGCGCCCGGTGCAAGGAGCATCGGCCCGGGACGCGGGCAGTTTGTAGAATCCCGCCCCGTCACTTCGATGTTCCTTCGAACGCCGCGGGATCGGGGGCGACGCGGCGAGGGAGTGCGGCAGCATGGCGACCGACCCGAGGCGTCTGGGGCAGGGGATCGACACGGTGGACCCCGACCACAATGTCCCCCCCGCGGGGTTCGAGCCGCCGGGCGATTCGAGGACCTTGCTCGGCCATCCTCTCGGGCTGTACCTGCTGTTCTTCGTCGAGATGTGGGAGCGGTTCTCCTACTACGGGATGCGGGCAATCCTGGTGTTGTACCTCGCTCGGAGCGCTTCCCCATCCGCTGATCAGAACGGGTTCGTCAACCCCGGGCGCGGTTGGGACGAATCCAACTCCTACACGCTGTACGGCTGGTACACGGGGCTCGCGTATCTGACGCCTGTTCTGGGCGGCATGATCGCAGACAAGATCATCGGCACGCACCGATCGATGATCGTGGGCGGCCTGACCATCGCTCTGGGCCACCTCGTCCTGTTCGTCTCGGGGCTGGGGTCGTTCGCGACGAATCACACCGGCATGACCATCTTCATTACCGGTTTGGCGCTCATCGTGTTGGGCACCGGCCATTTCAAACCGACAGTCTCGGTCATGGTGAGTCAGCTGTATCCCGATCGCGACCGAAGGCGCGAGAACGCATTCAGCATCTTCTATATGGGCATCAACCTCGGGGCGCTGCTCGGCACTCTGCTGTGCGGGTACCTCGGTGAGAAGATCGGCTGGCACTTCGGGTTCGGGGCGGCGGCCGTCGGGATGATCGCGGGCTTGATCACCTACATCTTCGGGCGCCCTTTCCTGCTCAAGAGAATCGGGCTCCCGCCCGAGGGCAAACCGAACATCTCGCTGCCCCTCATCGGCACATCGCTCGTCCTCGCGGCGGGCGTCGGGGGCCTGTACCACTTCGGCGCGCTCGGAGCGGTGGGTGACGCGATCTCGTGGCTGAAGTCCCCCGAGAACAAACTGATCGGGATCGGCGTCGCGTTGACCTTGGTTGGCGTCGTCCTCGGGCTGGCGATGTGGCTCGTCTCCCTGCAGCGCCCCGGGGACAAGGGCCCGGTGGTCACGATCCTGGTGTTCATGCTGTTCAACGCCATGTTCTGGCTCGCGTTCGAGCAGGCGGGCAGCACCCTCACGATTTTCGCGGAGCGGAGCACCGCACGAACGATGCTCGGGTGGGAAGTCCCCGCGTCGTGGTTTCAGTTCATCAACCCCGCGGTCATCCTCCTGTGCACTCCGCTGTTCGCGCTCTTGTGGACCCGGTTGGATCGCGTAGGACGCTGCCCCAGCCAGCCCACGAAGATCGCGATGGGGCTTGTTCTCGTGGGGCTCGGCTATGTGTTCCTGGTCATCGCCGCGCGGAACAATCATCTGACGGGCGAACTCGTCTCTCCGATGTGGCTGGTGGCGCTGTTCATCGTTCACACATGGGGGGAAATCTGTCTCTCGCCGACCGGACTGTCGTATGTTACGAAGACAGCTCCCATCAAATTCATGTCGCTCTTGATGGGCATCTGGTTCCTTTCGTCGTTCGTGGCCAATCTGTCCGCCGGACTCGTCGCCACGCTCGTGGAGCCGATCGAGAAGGGGCGCATCAAGTTGCCTTGGTCCATCGGGGGCCGGGCCGACTTCTTCATGTTCTTCGTCGTGTCGTCCGTCGGAGCCGGGGTCCTGATCCTGATTCTCGTCCCCCTGCTCAAGAAGCTCATGCGCAACCCCAACGACTGAGCCGCCGCCGCGCTGGTTTCCCTCAGCCCCCCGCCATCAGTTCGCGCACGCGCTCGAGGCGTCGGCGGTGGGCGGGCTGGTCGGGCTCGAGGACGGTCAGGGCCTCGATCTGGGCGGCGGCGCCGGCGAAGTCCTTGCGCTGGATGGCCACGCTCGCCGCCAGCTCGCGGTAGCCCGCGTCGAAGGGCGCGATCCGCGTGGCGCGGATGAGCTTCGCCCACGCGGGGTCCCACTCCTTCAGCGCGGCGTAGCGGCGCGCCAGTTCAACGGCGTACGCGGGCGTGCTCTGCTCTCGCGCGTCGAGGAACTCCAGGTGCGGGATCGCGAGCTCCGGGGCCTCCGACGCCAGGCGCATGCGGGCCAGGTGGCGGTGCGGCATCGGGTCCACCGGGCGCAGGGAGGCGTAGCGCTCGAGCAGGGGGATCATGTCGGGGGTCGGTTCATTGCCCTGGCGCTGCACGCGGACCTCGATCCACGCTTCGAGCGCGTCGGGATGATCCGGCCAGCGCTCGGCGAGGCGCTGGTACAGGTCGGCGTCGGGCTCGGGGACATCCAGCCCGGCGGGGGACACTCCTGCGAACGCGCTCGCGCCGGCCATGCGGGAGAGCGTGGCGAGGATGGGCGCGCCGGGCTCGCCCCGCGAGAGCGCGTCCATCACGAGCAGCGCACGGAAGCCGGGCTCGGGCCTCATGCCCCACGACGCGGCGTCGGCCCGCGCCCACTCGGTGAAGTCGGCCAGGAACTGCGCCTGGGAGATGCCCAGCACGCGCTCCATGACCATCTTCTCGCGCATGCCCTGGGCGTAGAGGTCCATCATGTCCAGCGGCGCCCGCGGACCCCAGCGGTGGACGATGTACTGGTGCATCCAGTGCCCCTGCGCGTAGGCCTGCGAGCGGTCGCTGGGCTTCCTGGGGCGGACGAAGGCGATGTTGATCTCGTCCATGTCGAACAGACCGCCCGTCTCCAGGGCGGCGGTGAGCATCTGGCAGGTTCCATAGTCGCGCGGCGCGCCCTCGGCGCTGACGGCGGCGGCCTCGGTGAACCACAGCGGGATGCGGTTGTTCGTCCGCGCCAGCGTCAGCGTGTGGATGTACTCGTGGCGCACGACGCGGACCCAGTCGTAAGGCCCGTTGTGCTTCTTGCCGACCTTGGGCGCCTCCATGGCGATGACCGGGCCTGTCGAGGCGGCGATGGTGTGGATGCCGGTCATCCCCGTGATGCGGACCGCGAACCACTCGTGGTCGGGCAGCAGCTCGATGACGGTCTTCTGCGCCGGGACAAAGTCGATCGCCGCCACGCCGGTGCGGTGCAGGTCTTCGAGCGGCTCGAGCATGTCGCGGGCCATGACCTCGTCGACGCCCGGCTTGAAGCGGACGATGAAGTGCTCGCTCTCCAGCGTGGCGTAGGAGGAGAGTTCCTCCGCGAGGGTCAGACTGTTGGCGGCGCGGATGTTGAAGGGGTCGAGCTCCACCGCGCGTCGGAGGGCGGTCAGCGCGCGGGTGTCGCGCCCCGCCTGCATCTCCAGCAGCCCGAGTTCGGTGATCGGCTCGGCCCAGTTGGGCTGAAGGGTTGCGGCGCGTTCGAGGTACTCCGCGGCACGCGCGTACTGGCGGTTCTCGGCCAGCGCCCGCCCGACCTCGAAGAGCGCCAGGGGCGAGCCGGGGGAGACCTGGTTGAACTCCGCGAGCAGGCGCTCGGCCTCGTCCATGTCGTAGGTGATGGCGGTCGCGCCGGCGACCAGGGCCAGCGCCCCGCGCGACGCGGGGCAGGCGGTCAGCGCCCGCGCCAGCCGGTCGATGGCCAGTTCTGGATCGTTCTGGCGCAGGGCGGCGCGGGCGCGGATCATCTCCGCGTCGGGGCTGACCACCGGGGCGCCGGCGCCGAACTCGCTTGCGAGGGCTTCGAGTTCGCTCGCGATGAGCTCGGCCTGCTCGAAGTTGAACGAGTCCACCGACAGCCGCCCGAGCAGCGCCCACGCGCCCGCCGCCTTGGGGTTCAGCGCGAGCACTTCCTGCAGCGCCTCGGCGGCCTTGGGTCGGTTGTCCTTCTCGTACAGCAGGTGGGCCTGCTCGAGGATCGCGGGCCAGTAGAGCCGGTCGAGCTCCTGCTGGGCGCGCAGGAGCAGGTCCAGCAGGTTCTGGTAGTCCCCGGCGGCGAGCCCCCGCACGCGGGCGCGCACGCCCAGAGCGCGTGACGCCTCGGTCAGCGTGGGCGCATCGGCCGGGGCGCCCTGCGTCAGCCGTTGCACGATGGGCTCGACGGCGTCGTCCGCTTCCTTGAACCGCCCGAGCCCTTCCAGCGCCTCGGCCCGCACACGGGCGGCGGGGACGCCCTGGATGCCCTCCAGCATGCGGACCGCGAGTTCCAGTTCGCCCCGGAGGGCGGCGGCTTCCGCCTTGAGCGCCAGGGGGCCCGTGGCGTCGTGGTACGACGGGTCATCGCACAACCCCGCGATCAGGGCGGCCCGGGCGCGCCGCGCGGGGGAGGTCAGGTCCGCCTCCGTCCACTGGCCATGGAACACGCGCAGATCGGCGGCTTCCTGCTCGGTGAGGTACACCTGCGCGAGCACCTCCTGGGCGGCGGGCGAAAATGGGGGCGCTTCCATCCGCTGCGCGGGTGGGGG
>DOJA01000268.1:0-440 GCA_003511945.1 Phycisphaerales bacterium
GTTGGCGGCGGCGAGCACGGCGGTGCCGGCGTTCACCAGGATCTGCCCGCGGGTGAGCTCCGAGGTCTCGCGGGCGAAGTCGGCGTCGCGGATCACCGAGGTGCTCGCGGTGATGTTCTCGAACCCCGCTTCGAGGGAGCGGACATTGGTCTGGAGGACATTCCGCTCGAACGCGCCCAGGCGCCCGCGGAGGGTGGAGACCTCGTCGATCGCGGATTCGAGGATGGCGCTGGCGTTCTCGAAGTTCCGGGACTTGAGGTCGTTGTCGTTGCCCGACTTGAGACTGCTGAGGAACTGGAGCACGAGCGATCCGGCGTCGTCGAGCAGGAGCGACCCGCCCAGGCGGGTGGCGGCGATGGAGTCGATGCCGATGTCGGTCTGCTGGAGTGGCGTGACCTGCGGCCCGAGCTGGAACTTGGCGCCGCCCCCGGTGATGGTGA
>DOJA01000268.1:494-4097 GCA_003511945.1 Phycisphaerales bacterium
GGCGCCGCCCCCGGTGATGGTGAACGAGGTCGGCGTGCCGTTGACGGTGGTGGCGAAGAGGGCGCCGAGCGTGAGGTTGAGGTCGAGCTCCGGGTTGCGCACATTCACTTCGAGCCCGCGTCCGCCGGCGACGGCGCCGTTGACCAGGGCGGTGACATCGCGTCCGGTGTCGCGTTCCGCGGTGACGATGTTCGCGCCGCCGCCGATGAACGCGGCGGGGGGCGGGGCGTCGTTGTCGATCTTCCCGAGCTGAAGGGCCGCGCCGCCCGAGAGGCGCTTCACCGAAACAAAGGACTCCGAGCCGTAGTCCACGCTGGAGAAGACCAGCCCCGAGGCGGCGTTGCCGGCGTTGTTGCGCGCGGCGCGGATGCCCGTGATGCTGGTCCGGGTGTTGATGGCGGTGACGATCGAGTCGATGGTGGTCGTGGAGGGGAAGGTCAGCTCGATGACGCCCCTGGGGCCGGCGATCTCGAAGGTGACGGTGGAGGGCAGCTGGCCGTCCACGGTGCCCGCGCCGCCGGGGACCACGGTGAAGTCGGAGCGCAGATAGAGGTTCGCGGTCTGGGCGGAGGCGATGACCTCGACATCGATGTCAATGCTGGAGCGGTCCCCGAACTGGGCGCCGAAGACCTGGGTCTTGGGGATGGCGGTCGTGTCGACCCCGCTGAGGGAGTAGGCGAGGGAGCCGTTGAGGAGCTTCAACCCGGCGAACGAGGCGGTGTTTGCGATGCGGGTGATGGAATCGATGGCGGAGTCGACCTGGAGCTGGTTGGCCCTGATCTCCTCGGGGGAGACGGCTCCGCTGTTGGCGGCCTCGACGGTGAGGGCCTTGATCGAGTTGAGCAGTTCGCTGACCTCGGCGAGGGATCCCTCGGTGGTGGCGATGACGCTGCTGGCCCGCTCGGAGTTCTTGATGCCCTGCTCGATGCCCCGGATCTCGGACCGGAGGCGCTCGGAGACGATGAGCCCCGCCGGGTCATCGGCGCCGCGGTTGATCCGCAGGCCGGTGGAGAGTCGGAGCAGCGTCTGCTCGACGAGCCCGTTGGAGCGCGCCAGCTTCGACTGGGCGATCAGACTCGGGACATTGGTGTTGATCCGTGTCATGGCAATCCTCCGTGATCGCGTCGCGGGCCTCGGCCTGTTCGCCCCGCGCCGTGGCGTCCTCCTGCGGCGCCCGTCGGCGGCCGGGGTCCCCCGGCCGCGCTGCTCGTCCGATCCGACTGCGCCGGCTCACGCGCGGCGCTTGCTCTGCTCCGTCTGGGTATGTCCGTTCGCGGGAGCGACGACCGCCCCCGGCTGGGGCGTGGAGGCCCCGCGCAACCGTGAGATGGCCTGGGGACGCACGCTCCCGGCGTTCGCGCCCGGCCTGATGGAAGTGATCGAGGGGTCCGCCGATCCCGCCGCGTGGCGGTTCTCGGCCTGGATCGCCTCGTAGACCTCTTTGCGATGGACCGCGACCCGGGCCGGGGCGGTGATGCCCAGTCGGACCTTGTCGCCCCGGATATCGACGACGGTGATCTCCACCTCGTCGCCGATCATGATCGTCTCATCTCTCTGCCTTGAGAGCACCAGCATGGAGCCGCTCCTTCCGTGGAGTCCGCACTCGCCCGCGAACACAACGCGGGCCGACCGTCCGTGATCCCTCCCCGCCTCAGGCGGGGACCGCCCGGGCCGTCTTCTCGAGCGAGAGCAACTCGTGGCGGGTGGTCCAGCGCTTCTCCGCGAGGACGAACTGCTCGCCCACCCGGTCGGTGACATTGACCACCAGCGGGCCTTGAAGATTGCCCGTCAGGGTGGAGCCGACCTTGTTGACGATGACGAAGACCTGGGAGTCGTCGAGGGAGCGCATCTTCAGTTCCTCGAGCTGGTCGCTCCGGACCGGCACCGTGTAGTCCGGGAAGAACTGGCACGGGTCGGTGACGACGAACGCCAGCGACGGCTCGTCGACGCACTGCAGCCAGAAGAAGCAGGCGTCGTCGTTGGGCTGAAGCAGGCAGTAGCGCTGCTGCTGCTGGAACCCCAGCAGCCCCTTCGGGAAGGTGATCACGCGGTCCTCCGCGATCTCGACCGTTCCGAATCTCGTGGTCTTGACTTCCATCGAGCGGCTCCGATCCCTCGGCCGTGGCGTCCCGGGCGCCCCGCGGTCCTCGCGGGTGACCTCCTGTCGTGCGGCGCCCCGGCCGGTGGGGCGCCCCGGGTGAATCCCAACCGCTCGGTTACCCGAGGAAGTTGAGCAGCGAGAGCTGACCGATCGCCGCCGTCGCCTGGTAGCCCGCCTGGAGCTGCGACTGCAGCAGCGCGAAGCGGGTGGCGGCCTCCGTGAAGTCCAGCCCCTGCAGGTTCGCCTTCACCGACTGGTCCAGCACGCGGGAGTCCTCCAGCCGCTCGATCGCGTCGTCGATCCGCGCCGCCCGGGCGCCGACCGATCCCCGGGCGACCGTCGCCCGGTCGAGGCCGGCCTCGACTCGCTCTCCCGCAAAGGTGATGCCAAGTTCGTTGTTGTTCTGCAACGCATCGCGCAGCTCGATCAGCGCGGTCAGCAGACTGTCCACCCGCACCGTCGCCCGGTCGGAGGACTTCAGCACCGCGGTCGCGCCGGGGGTGAAGACGCCGTCCAGCAGCCCCAGGTCGGCGGCGGCGTGCCCGTTGAGCGACTGCACGCTCACGGCGCCGGCGCCGCCCGAGGTGTCCCGCAGTTCGATCCCGTTCCCGCTTGTGGCGAGGGCCGCACTGAACACTCCCCCCAAACCGGCGGTGGCGGCATCGGCGTTGATCCGCGCGATCACGCTGTTCACATCCACGATGTCCGCGGGCGTCAGGTCCACCGTGAACGACGAGCCATTGCTGAGGGTCACGCGGAAGTCCAGGTTGCGGGTGGCATCGGGGAGGCCGGTGACGGGGTTCACCTCCCCGTCAGCGATGGTCACGCCCCGCCCGTCGTTGAACTCCGAGAGCGCCGTCGTGCCCGCGAGCGAGCGGATGCCCAGCGAGGTGGCGGCGAGCGAGCCGGACTCCTCGACCGACATGCGGAACCCGGAGACCTCGTTCACCAGGTTGATCGAGTCGCCCGAGGGGTCGATCTCGAGGCGCACACCCAGGTCGAGGCGCGCGATCGCCTCCTTGAGCTGGCCGATGGTCGTCGCGGCGGAGGTGGTCACGGCGCCTTGGCGCCCGCCGTTGCGGATGACGATGTCGCCGTAGACGGGGGGCGGGTTGAGCTCCGCCAGCAGCGTGCGGTCGTTGAGCCGGGGGTTCAGCGCGGCGTTGGGTCCCGTGCTCACCGGGGCCGCCGTGGTGTACGAGAACCCCGCGAGCCCAAGGTTCGTCGCGGTGGAGCCGGCCGGGCCGTCGGTGAAGGTGATGGTGTACCCCGCGCTGATGGCGCCGATCGAGAGGGACTCGCCCGAGTACCCCAGGGCCGTGGGGAAGGCGCCGCCGAGGGCCGCGGGGTCGGCGTTGCGGATCGCGGACTCGATGGCGCGCCGGACATCGCTCAGGGTCCCGGCCGTGGAGAGGTCGATGGTGACCGTGGCTGCGGGGGGCGTGCCGCTGTCGATGGCGATATCGAGCGACCCCAGCGCGGCGCCCAGCCCGCCCCCCCCC